>CAIPJU010000665.1 GCA_903865465.1 uncultured Bacteroidota bacterium | reverse complement strand
CAATTTCAGGAATTGCAGGAGTTAAAATTTTTGGTGAGAAGAAATATGCCATGAGGCTTTGGATGGACCCTGACAAACTTCACGGTTTGGGAATGACTCCAATAGATGCACAACAAGCTGTAAAACAGGGGAACCAGGAATTGCCTTCAGGTAGGATTGAAGGAGATAATACAGAACTTAATATCAGGACCCTCGGTTTTCTAACATCCGCTAAAGCGTTTAATGATCTTATTATTAAGAGCCATAACGGCGAAATTGTACGTTTCAGCGATATCGGGCACGCCGAGTTGGGAGCTGAAAATGAAAGGACTATTTTTAAGGATGATCTGGAACCTGCCGTTGCTATCGGTGTAGTTCCCCAACCAGGTGAGAACACAATTAAAATGGCCGATGAGTTTTATAAGAGGACCGAACAGCTAAAAAAAGAGATACCACCAGGATACGATATCAAGCTGGGATTCGATTTTACTGTCTTTGAACGTAAAGCCATCACGGAAGTTAAAGAAACATTGTTGTTAGCTTTTTTCCTTGTGGTACTCATTATTTTTATTTTTCTCCGCGATTGGCGGTCGACAATCATTCCCGTTGTCGCAATTCCGATTTCTATTGTTTCGACCTTTTTCTTGATGTGGATAGGTGGTCTCTCCATTAATGTACTGACTTTACTGGGGCTGGTTCTGGCTATCGGACTTGTGTGTGACGATGCAATTGTTGTGCTTGAAATCATTTACTCCAAAGTGGATTCGGGTTACGGGCCTAGAAAAGCTGCGCTAGAGGGTTCAAAAGAGATCTATACTGCTATTATTTCCACAACAATAACACTTGCTGTAGTATTTCTGCCGATCATGTTTCTTCAAGGTCTGACTGGCAGGCTCTTCAGCGAGTTTGTCGTAGTGGTGGCTGGGGCTGTGATTCTTTCTGCTTTTGTTGCTCTAAGCCTGACGCCCATGATGGGATCTAAGATATTGACAAAACAGCATCATCTTGGATTTAACTGGCTGTACCAAAAGACAGAACCATACTTCGTCGAACTTAACCGAAGCTACAGGTATTCTCTAACAGCTTTTATGAAGATTAGATGGATTATATGGCCAGTACTCCTGGTTCTTGCATTCTCGATCATTACTTTATGGAATAGTTTGCACAAGGAGCTTGCCCCACTCGAGGATCGTTCCAACATACGAATGAACACATTAGGCCCGGAAGGATCGACATACGAATTTATGGAGAAATATATGGATCAGCTAAGCTCCTATGTACATGATTCTATGCCTGAAGCTACCCGCAATTTGTCCTTAATTTCACCCAGCCTCACATCCGTTGACCCTGCCAACAAGGGGATGCACCTTATTTATTTTGATGAACCGGCTAACCGGAAGAGAACTCAGAGCCAGATATTTCAGAAATTTTCAAGGGACATAAATAGCATTACGGGCATCGGAATTTATCCTTTCGAACCTCCAACCATCGGGAATCGTTTTGCCGGTCAGCCTTTGCAATTTGTTATTCAGTCGGCTGATTTTGATACGCTCACCAAAATACTTCCTGTATTTCTTGCCGAAGCCGGGAAAAGCAAGATTCTGCAGTTTCTTAATTCCAATCTCAAGGTGAACAAGCCTGAACTGAGGATTTATGTCGACAGGGACAAAGCTGCAAAGTATGAAGTGACCGTTGAGGCCATCGGACAAACGCTTCAGGCGGGGCTGAGCGGACTGCGTTATGGCTATTTTATTATGAACGGAAAGCAATATCAGATTATAGGACAGGTGTCGCGTAACTACAGCGATAAGCCGGTTATGCTTGGCAACCTCTATGTCAGGAGCTCAAACGGTCAATCGATAGCCCTTGATAATGTGGTACGATGGGAGGAAAAGGTGAATCCTTCAACCATATATTCCTACGACCGTTACTTCTCAGCCACGATCACAGGAGGCGTTGCACCCGGGTACACCCTGGGTGATGGAATTGTAGAACTGCAAAAAGCGGCTGACAGAACGCTGACACCAGTATTCAAAACATCACTGGCAGGACAAAGCAGGGACTACGCCGAAAGTTCATCCAGCCTT
>CAIPJU010000664.1 GCA_903865465.1 uncultured Bacteroidota bacterium | reverse complement strand
GGGTTCAAGGAGAAGGGTTCAAGGAGAAGGGTTCAAGGAGAAGGGTTCAAGGAGAAGGGTAAAATAAGGATGGAACTGATGATTAGCAATATACTTCAAAAGGAAATATTCTCGAGGGAGGATCTAATTTACCTGTTAAATACTGAAGGAGAAGAGAGAACGCTGCTTTTTAAAAAGTCGGCCGCAGTAAAGGCTCAATATATTGGTAATAAGGTATGGTTCAGGGGCCTCATCGAATTTTCAAATATCTGCAGTAAAGATTGTCTTTATTGCGGTATAAGAAAGGGAAATAAAAACCTTACCAGGTATAACTTATCCGATGATGAGATTCTTGCTGCAGCCCGATTCGCCTTTGATAATAACTACGGATCTGTTGCACTTCAGTCAGGGGAACTGGAAAGTTCTTTTGTCGCTGACAGAATAGGTGACCTGCTTCGCAGGATAAAAAAGATGTCGGACGGGAAGCTTGGAGTAACATTATCTCTTGGCGAACAGGAAGCTGAAGTATACCAGGATTGGTTTGACGCCGGTGCACACAGGTATCTTTTGCGCATTGAATCAACAAACAGGGAGCTCTATTCGAAGATCCACCCCAATGATCTGCATCACAGCTTTGACAGGAGAATGGATTGCCTGAAGAAACTGCAGGAAACAGGATACCAGACGGGTACAGGGGTGATGATCGGACTGCCTTTTCAGACTGTAGATGACCTTGCCGGCGACCTTCTTTTTATGAGAGATTTCAATATCGACATGTGCGGAATGGGTCCATATATAGAACATGCCGATACTCCTCTCATTGAATACAGTGAACGCCTTATGCCCCTTAGAGAGCGTTTTGACCTGACTCTCAAAATGATAGCTATCCTTAGAATAATGATGAAGGATATCAATATTGTTGCTGCAACAGCTCTTCAGGCTATCGATCCGATAGGCAGAGAGAAAGCAGTCAAAATAGGTGCCAATATTCTGATGCCAAATATCACCCCGGGAAAATACCGCGACAGCTATAAACTATATGATAATAAACCATGTACAGACGATTCAGCCGAAGATTGCCAGAGCTGTCTCGAAGCAAGGATCACCCTTGCTGATGCCGAGATCGTCTATGGTGAATGGGGTGATTCAAAGCATTATTCTGAAAGGATTAAAAACAAAAAATAACCTGAATTGACAATTTATTTTTTTTAATGGTTACTATTTGATGTTTAATAAAATTATGGTAGGTTTGGTAAATTTTATTAATCTGTGACCATATTTATATTAAATATCAGCATTTATCACCATTTCTATTATTGCAGCGACTTTTATGTAAGTCCTGCCATCGGTTAGTTTAATAACAAATCTGCAATAAGGGGCTTGCCAGGTAAATTGGTAGGCTTTTTTTATAAACCCACAACTTAAATCTAACAATCGATCATGGAAAACATTCAGAAAAAAGGTACAGTAAAATTCTTCAGCGGAAAAAAGATCCCTCTTGAAATGCACAAGGTAAGGATAGTGCAATCATTAAATCTGGTCCCAGTGGAGAGAAGACTTGAGGCAATCAAAGAGGGTGGGTATAATACATTCCTTCTGGAGACAAAAGATATATTCCTCGATATGCTTACCGACAGCGGCACTAATGCAATGAGCGATCAGCAGATATCGAAGATGTTTGTTGCTGACGATGCTTATGCAGGTTCCAAAAGTTTTACCAAATTCAAGACTGCAGTAGCAGATGTTTTTGGTAAGGATATGATACTCCCTGTTCATCAGGGTCGTGCCGCGGAAAACATTATATCGCAGACATTTGTAAAAAAAGGTTCATTTCTTCCGATGAATTACCATTTCACCACTACCCTTGCGCATATACAGCTCAACGGGGGAACTGTAGTGGAACTCTACACAAAAGAGGCTATGAAAATCAAAAGTACCAACCCTTTCAAGGGCAATATGGATATTCCCCGACTTGAGGAGCTTATTGTCAGCAAGGGTCCCGAAAATATACCTTTTATAAGGATGGAAGCATCGACCAACCTCATCGGAGGACAGCCCTTCTCGATGGAGAACTACAAGGAAGTGAGGAAAATAGCTGACAAATACAAGATTAATATAGTCCTCGATGCCAGTCTTATAGGAGAGAATGCATATTTCATTAAGAAGCGTGAAGAGGCTTATTTTGATAAATCACTTGGAGATATCCTTAGGGAGATGTGCGGACTTGCCGACATCGTTTACTTCTCAGCAAGAAAAGTAAGCTCTTCGAGAGGCGGTGGAATTTGCACAAACAATATGGATCTCTATTATAAGATGAGAGACCTTGTTCCTCTTTATGAAGGCTTCCTGACCTATGGCGGAATTTCAATCCGTGAGATAGAGGCAATGACCGTTGGATTATATGAGACACTTGAAGAAGATGTTGTGGGTCAGTCGCCATCATTTATCGAATATGCTGTAAACGAACTTGACAAGCTTGGAATACCGGTTGTAATGCCCGGAGGAGCTCTCGGCTGCCATGTTGAGGCCCAGCAGTTTATTCCGCAGGTACCGCAGAGCGAATATCCTGCCGGAGCTTTGGTTGCTGCATTTTATATAATATCCGGGATAAGGGGTATGGAACGTGGTACCCTCAGCAGCATCCGCGATGAGAACGGAAACGACATTCTGGCCGAACTTGAACTGATGAGACTGGCATTCCCCCGCAGGGTCTTCACCCTTTCACAGACTGAATATGTTATCGACAGGCTTAACTGGCTCTATAACAACAGAGAACTTGTTGGCGGACTGACGTTTGTTGAAGAACCACCTGTACTCCGTTTCTTTACTGGACGCCTTGCACCTGTTAGCGACTGGCCTGAGAAGCTTGTTGCAAAATTCAGGGCTGATTTCGGCGACAGCCTGTAAAAACTAAATAAGGGCAACGAAATAATATATTTACGATCAGCCTGCCTCGATTGGCAGGCTGATCTGTTTTTATAAAGGCTATCCTGTTAGAAAGAGAGTTTAATATAACTGATTGCCATCAAGGCAGAAGGGTCAAACGGACAGGAATTTTGTGCCTGCCCTGTCAATCCCATATAATTAAAGAATCCAGGG
>CAIPJU010000663.1 GCA_903865465.1 uncultured Bacteroidota bacterium | reverse complement strand
TGTACACCGATCGGAACATGAAACTCACCGACAGGGAGACTCAGCTCATGTACCAGGCTGAATGGAAGAACAAATCTGTTGTACAGGTTGATGTAAAAGAGACCTATATGAAGCTTCTCGCGCCCTTCGACCCGACAAACAAAGGTGGAGTGCCATTCCTGCAGGGTGAAGATTTCCATTGGAAGGAATTCGGAATATCTTATACATCGGATATCAGGAAGCCGTTTAATGTCCTGATAAGCAGCAGGTACGGAGGATATTTTACCGGATCAAGATTCCTTGTCGACGGGCAGCTCTTCTATCGGGTTCAACCCTATGGCAGCCTGGCATGGGTTACCACCTATAACAAAATCGATCTGCCTTCACCATATAACAGCGCAAAATTCCTCCTTATCGGACCAAGACTAGATTTTACATTCACAAACACGTTATTCTTTACAAGCCTGGTCCAGTACAACAACCAGATAGACAATCTGAACCTGAACCTAAGGTTCCAATGGCGCTTTGCTCCGGTTTCCGACCTTTATATTGTCTATACTGAAAATGCAGTGCCCGGTAACATTCAACTTAAAAACCGCGGGCTTGTTGTAAAAATTTCTTACTGGTTTAATTAGCAATAATCCGCAATCAAAAATCCGAAATCCGCAATAGAAAATGATTTAACCTGAAATGACAAATTGGGAAACTCAAATGGGAAAATACAAAATATGGTTTTTTGCAGGAGGGGAAACCAGAAATGAAGTTTTCAATGTTTTTACCGGTTCCTTCATCAGGTTAATGAGAGAGATCTGTGGCCCTTATTTTGATTATGTAAAGGGAGTATATTTCAGGTTTCCTGCTCAGAATGTAATATGGGCTCTCAACAATGCACAGAAGCCAATAAAATTTGTTTCGGGTAACAGCTTTGTAACCAAAGCCTGCAATCAGATTCTTAACGACAATATTTCTCCTGATACAACATTAATCCTGATCTCCTCAAGTTCAGGCAGCATAATCGCGGCACAGACAGCCTGTCTGCTTGCCCGGAGGATCAGCTCTGAAGGTATTTTAATGAAGCCTTTTCACCTTGCATTAGGATCGAGCATGATAGCAACGGATTCCCAACTATTCCTTTTGCTGTCAGAATTTAAGGATAAAGGTCTGATAGGAAATATTATTCTTGACGAACTGCATGACGCTGACGACAATACCTCGGGGATGGGTGGCAGGTCGAAAAGTGAAGCATATTCAAATGCATTCGGACTCATGATACCGGCCCTCTCATCAAAATATAATGGTCCCTCCTTTCTGAACACAAATCCGGTAAACGGGCATATTCACAGAAGGAGGTCACAAACGGTAGAGAAGGCTATTGATTTCATCAGGATAATCCTGGTAAAGAACAGGCTTGGAGGAGAAGAGCTGGGATTAAAAGCCGAAGAGCTAATAAAAAAGTATTGCTGACAATATAGGGAATGGGAAAAAATTGAGTAAGGAATTTTACTTTCAGATCAATCTCAACCTCTACCTTATCATAAAATCCAATAATGGTTTATCTTCCAGAAAGGCAACCAGGCTATCATTTTTATTTAGTTTCCCGACTCCTGATGGTGTACCGGTAAAGATGAGGTCACCGGTTTTAAGAGTAAAAAAACCGGAAACATATTCTATTATCTCATTAATACCGAAAATCATGTCAGAGGTGCTGCTCTTCTGAACAACGTTATTATTGATTTCAAGCCTGAAATCAATATTACCAGGATCCTTAAGCGATGAAACCGGGATAAAAGCTCCGATGGGAGCTGCTCCGTCGAAACATTTGGATAGTTCCCAGGGCATTCCCGCTGCTGCCTGACGGCTTTGAATATCCCGTGCTGTCAGATCAATTCCAAGTGAAACTTCATCATAATAACGTGGTGCAAATTTAGCAGTAATCCCTTTTCCGAGCTTGCTTATTTTTACTACCACCTCAACTTCATAATGAATATTCTGTGAAAAGCCTGGAAGAAAGAATGGCTTATTATTTTTTAGAAGAGCCGAATCGGGCTTAAGAAATACTACAGGCTCTGTTGGTATAGCCCAGCCCATCTCATGAGCATGCTGCCTGTAATTGAGGCCAATGCAGATTATTTTCACCGATTACTGATTTTTTCCGAAGGACCTTAGTTTAATCTCCGTAAGAACCTTTTTGGTATAAAGAGGAAAATCGCCGTTCATCATCCATGAGTAATATGCTGGTTCCTCACGAAAAACAGCTTCAACAACTTTTCCCTTATGCTTGCCGAAATTGAAGATCTCCACACCTTTCTCATCAAGTATTATTCTACCGGCGAAATCAACATTGCTGTTAAAGGAGCTGAAATCGGCTAGTTTCTCAACATCATTCTCAAGGTCGGTGTACCGGTCGAGCTGCGATTTCAGAACTTCATAGGTAGCAGCTGTGTCGGCTTTTGAACTATGGGCATCAATAAGCTCTTTCCTGCAATAAAACTGGTAAGCCGCATGTAGAGTCCGTTGCTCCTTTTTATGAAAGATAACCTGAACATCAATATATTTTCTCTTTCTGAAATTAAAGTCGATACTGGTTCTGAGAAACTCTTCTGC
>CAIPJU010000662.1 GCA_903865465.1 uncultured Bacteroidota bacterium | reverse complement strand
GTACAGCTTCTCGAGTAAGCTCTCAATGAACCTCGAACCTACCTTAAGATATTACCTGAATCCATTTAGTAAATCAGAAGGGACAAATATTCACCCCTATTCCTTTGGCATTTTCTCAGGTCTCTCATATAAGTTCTGAATCCACGGAACATAACCTTCTCTCTTATTTGCTCATGACGATATTATTTAATAAGGTGTAAAATTGTTACCTTTGCACATTATTTTTTAAGCTTCGTTTCAGATGAATAATCCTGTGAGAAAAACAATATTTTTGTCCATATTTATAATCGGAGGTACACTTTTATCCACTTTCTTATCATATAGTCTGCAGGTTGTAAGTTTCTATCCTCCTGAAAAGAAGACGGCAGCTGATTCTGTATTCCGATTTGGCACATTCAAACTTCCTGATTCTATTTCATTTGCAGGTGAACGTATGCCTCTTGAGAATATTGATACTCGTGAAAGCCTTGACCGGGAGGTGCTTATAACTGCATTCCGGCATTCATCCACCATTCTTATTATCAAACGGGCAAACAGGTATATGCCCCTTATTGAGAAGATTCTCAAAAAGAATCACATTCCCGATGATTTTAAGTACCTGGCAGTGGCGGAAAGCGATTTAAGCAATGTTATTTCTCCTGCCGGAGCCGTCGGTTTCTGGCAGATAATGGACGATACGGGAAGGGAAGGTGGCCTCGAGATAAATAAGGTCGTCGATGAGCGATATGATGTTGAAAAGTCAACACAGTTTGCATGTGAATATTTTCAGAAATCGTACGAGAAATATGGAAACTGGACTATGGCGGCTGCATCATATGATAATGGAAGGGGAGGAGTTGACGATCAGATTGCGATACAGCATAAGAATAACTATTACGACCTTCTGTTGAATGAAGAGACAGCCAGGTATATTTTCAGGGCAATTGCTTATAAAATGATACTCAGCGATCCTGGTAAATACATGTTTTTTATAGGCAAGGAGGATTTATATCCTGAATTCAATTATACTGAAGTAAAGGCTGATACGGCAATTTCTGATTTTGCCGCTTACGCGGAAAAATTCGGCACTAACTATAAGATGATTAAGATGCTGAATCCCTGGCTTAGAAAGCCTTTTCTGACTCTATCTCCCGGAAGGGAATACCTGATAAAAATACCTTCTTCAGGGATGCGACATAGTGAAAACAGGTAAAGTTAAAACTTTAATTTTTCAGAAGTGGCTGGAAGTGAGGATGAAATAAGAGTACTTGGGGCCAGGGTCCATAATCTGCAGAATATTGATGTTACCATTCCCCGCAATAAGCTTGTGGTAATAACCGGCTTAAGTGGGAGTGGAAAATCTTCTCTGGCATTTGATACTATTTATGCTGAGGGGCAACGGCGGTACATGGAAACCCTTTCAGCCTACGCAAGGCAGTTCCTGGGTGGCATGGAACGTCCTGATGTCGATAAGATCACAGGGCTTAGCCCTGTGATATCAATAGAACAGAAAACTACAAACAAAAATCCCCGTTCTACAGTAGGCACCATAACCGAGATTTACGATTTTCTCCGCCTGCTCTATGCCAGGGCTGCCGATGCCTATTCGTACGCATCAGGTGAGAAAATGGTTAAATATACCGATGAGCAGATCCTTGAACTGATTAAGGAGAGGTTTGCAGGAAAAAAAGTGTACTTCCTGGCGCCATTGGTAAAAGGAAGAAAGGGACATTACAAGGAGCTATTTGAACAGCTGCGGAGAAAAGGATTTCTCAATGTCAGGATTAATAATGAGATAAAGGAAATTCGTCCGGCAATGAAGCTCGACCGGTATAAGACCCATTTCATTGAACTGGTAATTGATAAATTCAAAGTGGGTGAGACCACCGACAAACGGCTCCACGATTCAATAATCATGTCACTCGATCAGGGCGACGGTGTTATGATGGTTCTTGATTTTGACAGCAGCGAACCAAGGTTTTTCAGCCGTCACCTTATGTGTCCGGTTACCGGAATCTCATATAATGAACCTGCCCCTCATACCTTTTCATTTAACTCTCCCCAGGGAGCGTGCCCTCATTGTAATGGATTAGGTGAAGTATCGAGTATTGACGAGAAAAAGCTTATTCCCGACAGGGAACTCAGTATAAGGAAAGGAGGAATTGAACCTCTTGGAAAATACAGGAATATCTGGATTTTCTGGCAGCTTGAAGCGATAGCGGAAAAGAATGGGTTCACCCTCGACACGGCAATCAAGGATATACCTGAAGATGCCCTGAATAAGGTTCTGTATGGTTCGGATGAGGTACTTAAGCTTTCGAACACGCCTCTTGGAATGACTTCGAATTATTTCCTGACCTTCGAAGGCGTCGTAAGTTTTATAGGCAACATTGAGTCAGTAAATGGGAAGAAGGAGGGCACTAAGATTAAGGAGCAGTATGTTCAGTATGACGTTTGTCCTGAATGCCTTGGCACCCGACTGAAAAAAGAATCGCTATACTTCAGGATAGCTGACAAAAATATAGGTGAGCTTTCTGCGATGGATATCAGGGATTTATCTGATTATCTGGCTAATGTGGAGGAGAAGATGACAGGAAAGCAGAAGAAGATTGCTTCTGAAATACTTAAAGAGATCAGGACAAGGCTTGGTTTTCTTCTCGAAGTAGGTCTTGAATACCTGTCGCTTAACAGGGGAGCCAGAACTCTTTCGGGGGGTGAAAGCCAGAGAATCAGACTTGCAACTCAGATAGGATCCCGACTTGTAAATGTGCTTTATATACTCGATGAACCCAGTATTGGGCTTCATCAGCGTGATAACAGGCGGCTGATTGCTTCACTTAAGCAGCTTCGCGATGCCGGAAACTCAGTAATAGTTGTCGAGCATGATAAGGAGATGATTCTTTCAGCTGATTATGTGATAGATATGGGTCCTGGTGCCGGAAGGTACGGAGGCCTTGTGGTAGCCCAGGGTACGCCCGGCGAATTGGTTAAGATTGACACTCTAACCTCTTCATACCTGAATAATCACCGAAAATTCAATATTCCTGAAGTACGAAGGAAGGGAAACGGGAACTTTCTTCACCTGAATGGTGCCACAGGTCATAATCTTAATTCAGTGGATCTGGCCCTTCCGCTCGGTGCACTTGTATGTATCACAGGAGTCTCCGGCAGCGGGAAATCATCACTGATAAACCAGACACTTCATCCCGCACTTGCAAAGGTGTTTCACAATGCAGGCCGGTCTCCTTTGCCTTACACAAGTTTAAGCGGTCTTGAGCATCTCGATAAGGTTATCGAGGTAAGTCAGTCACCGATTGGAAAAACCCCTCGTTCAAACCCTGCTACCTATACAGGTGTTTTTACCGATATTAGAAAACTTTTCGAACAGACCACTGAGGCTAAAATCAGGGGTTTTGGTGCCGGAAGGTTTTCATTCAACGTAAAGGGAGGCAGATGTGAAGGTTGTGAGGGAGCCGGCATGAAGACCATTGAAATGAATTTTCTCCCCGACGTATACGTTCACTGCAACGAATGCAATGGTAAGCGTTATAACCGCGAAACTCTGGAAGTTAAGTATAAGGGACAATCGATCAGTGATGTCCTCGATATGACCATCAATATGGCCGTTGACTTTTTTACGAATGTTCCATCAATATATCTTAAGATAAAAACCCTCCAGGATGTTGGTCTTGGATACATCAAACTGGGCCAGCAATCAACTACACTTTCAGGTGGTGAAGCACAGAGAGTTAAACTGGCGACTGAACTAGCGCGGCGCGATACCGGCAAAACACTTTATATCCTTGATGAGCCGACAACAGGACTCCACTTTGAAGATGTCAGGGTTTTGCTCGATGTACTTGACAAGCTTGTGGAAAGAGGTAATTCAGTTGTTGTTATTGAGCATAATCTCGATGTAGTTAAGATGGCTGATTATGTAATTGACCTTGGCAAAGAAGGGGGCAAGGAGGGTGGTAACATTATTTTCGCAGGCACACCTGAAGAACTTTCAGGCTTCAGCGATAGTTATACAGCCGTTTTTCTGAAGGAGGAGCTTCATGGAAACTATCTGACTTAATAATATCTATATTTGATAAATAATTTGCCTTACTTTAAAATGGAGAAGCCAGCAGATCTTATAAAAGATGCTTTTGAGCAGAAAACATGGAATGAAATTCATACCACAGATTCATGGAGGGTCTTTAAAATTATATCCGAGCTTGTTGAAGGTTTTGAAAAGCTTGCACGAATCGGACCATGCGTTTCAGTTTTCGGATCTGCACGTACTCATCACAATGATAAATACTATAAGCTGGCCGAAGATATTGCTTTTAAGCTGACGCAGCAGGGATATGGTGTTATTACAGGCGGCGGTCCCGGAATTATGGAAGCTGCCAACAGGGGAGCCAACAGGGGTCATGGAAAATCGGTGGGTATCAATATCGACCTTCCCTTTGAGCAAAGGCCAAACCCTTATATCGATGCTGACAAGCTCATCACCTTCGACCATTTCTTTGTAAGAAAAGTAATGTTTATGAAATATGCTCAGGGATTTATTGTACTGCCGGGAGGATTCGGAACATTCGATGAGCTTTTTGAAGCAATGACCCTTATACAGACCAGGAAGATAGGTAAGTTTCCCATTGTTCTTGTTGGAATAAAATACTGGAGTGGCCTTCTTACCTGGATGAAGGAGCAGATGCTTGAGGAGGAAGAAAACATTGCTCCCGGTGATCTCGATATATTTAAATTGGTTGATACTGCCGATGAGGCAGTTGATCATATCGTGAAATTCTATTCAAGATATCTTCTCAGCCCGAACTTTTAATTACACCTTACGCATCCTGTCCATCTCACGGACAGCATCCTTGCGTTTGAGTGTTTCGCGCTTGTCATACTCTTTTTTACCCCTCGATACCGCTATTTCAGCTTTCGCAAGACCACGATCGTTAATAAAGATCTTTATAACTATGATGGTTAGTCCAGTCTCCTTAACCTTCCTCTCCATTTTCCTCAGCTCCCTCTTTGTGACAAGGAGTTTCCTGTCGCGAAGCGGATCATGGTTGTTCAGGTTTCCCCACCAGTATTCCGAAATATGCATCCCCCTTAAATAAAGTTCTCCGCTTTCGAAGACGCAGTATGCATCTGCGATAGTTGCCTTACCGAGTCTTATTGATTTTATTTCAGTACCATAAAGCTGAATCCCGGCAATGAATTTTTCGAGGAACTCATAATCGTGGGAAGCCTTTTTGTTCTTTATAGAAATGTCGCCTGTTCCACCTTTCATAATAGTAATAATCAGGCAAATAATGAATAATATACTTTATCGATTATCTTATCAAGGATTGAATCAGTAATAAAATATACAAGCATCATGGCAACAAATGCTACAGCCATCAGCCAT
>CAIPJU010000661.1 GCA_903865465.1 uncultured Bacteroidota bacterium | reverse complement strand
TTTTATCTGATAAAACGATTATAAAAAAGCGTTAACGAAACGACATTTAATTATTTTTCGCAATCGGTATCCTATTTTTCAATCAATTCAAATAATTCCTCAACCCTAATGGCAAAAAACCTTGCCATCTTAATTGCCAGAATTGTTGAGGGAACAAATTTGCCATTTTCAATTGTATTGATGGTCTTCCTTGTAACACCAATAGCAGCGGCAAGTTCTTCCTGAGTTATATTTTTTATTGCTCTCTGAACCTTTATCTGATTCCGTAATTCCAGATTCTCCATGCTACTCTCTGTTGTAAACTAAAACTGCAATCAAAGAAGATAAAACGCCGGCGAACAGAGTAAGCTCACAGACAAGCAGAGCTGATATCTGATAAAAGTGTAAAATCACCAGAAAGATGCTATTTGTGGCAATGACTATACAAAAACCCCAAAAGGAAGATTTGTATTTATATAACTGATGCATCTCATTATTTAATGCCTCTTTTAATTTCCTGTCAGAATTAATCCTTTTCCCTAATCTGGTGTATTTACCGAGGTTAACTAAAAACATCATCCAGCCAATAAATCCAAAAATCATTAATAACCAGACTATAAATTTATTATTAATGAGATTCCTGGCGATAAATGTACCATACCAGATTGTCCAACCAAGTGTCAGCCATTTTATCAGGCTATACCTTGCTTTGTCGAATTGTTCAATTAAAAATGTTTCCATAGAATAAAGTATTATATGTAACGCTTAGTTCTCTAAAAGTAACCTAAGGGTTACAAAAATAATAATAAAAACTCGCGTTTACAAATATTTGGTGGTGATTTTTTCAGAGCAGGTTAAAATTGCTCAGACTTGCCTGGCGGCCACTGATTATTGTGGATTTAATAGAACCTCTTTGCATAAGGATGCCAATTCCATTATGATTATGAGGGCTTTTATTCACTTGCACAAAGGGGTAAAACTGATTCTACTTTATATATGTGAGGTGCTCAAATCTTTTTTTCTGCAATTATGGTAATTGCCTTTCCTTCATCAATCAGCTCTTTTACTTTAAAATCAGTCAGTTTTAAAAAAAGATGGATCTCATCTCTTGTAAAGGCCCTTAAGGTTGTCAAATCATCAAATTCTGATATTGTTCCCTTGTTTTCAATTATATATTTAGCTGACCAGTCATAAGTCCATCCGGTTTCGAGGTTCCTTTTTAATTTGCTAATCCTTCGTATCCTTTTGTCATTATGTTCAATATTTTGTTCAAAGTCATTAAGATTATCGAATATTGCATTTGCCTCAAAAATACCGAAAACAAACAGGCCATTATCTTTAAGTGATTCGCGGACTCCATTAAACGTATCTATTATCCCTTTATTTTCAGTTATATAGGCAATTGAACGTCCTGTAATCAAGACCGAATCAAACTGCCCCTTAAATGACAGCTTGCGCATATCACCCTGCAAAAATAGATCTTCTTTAACTTCAGCCCGGGCGATCTTCAACATCTCATCCGACAGATCCAAACCAAGATAATTGTATCCATTTTTCAGAAATCGACGCGCAAGCATGCCTGAACCACAACCGACCTCCAATATTTTTGAACAATTATTCTCTCTTAAGAGTGAATCATAGAAAGTAAATTCCTTATCATAATCAAAAATGTGCTGATACATCTCATGATATATCTCTGCTAAGGATGAATATAGTTGAGTCATTTTACCGGTTTTTCATATATTGAGATTCGTCTTTTCAAAATTATCAGAAGGGGTGAAAGCTGAAAACCCTGCCTATTTTCCCGTTTGTCTGCCGGCAAGCCTTGGGAAAAAGGGTAAAAACAGGAAGGTTTTTATAATCTGTCAAAGCAGAATTAAATCAAAGTTCACGATATAAAATGGGCTAAAGATTGGATTTAATGTTTCTGTTCGTACTTCAATTTTGGAATCATTGGTAAAGACATTGAATGGTTCTCCGTATGATTTATATAGTTCATTATCATGAAAATATCTTTTGCTTCTCTTCGGATATTTATTCTTAAGCTTCACCCTGCAGGTTATTTGGTTTCCAATCTTCCGACCTCAAAGCGCGAAGATCAGGAATCAGGGGATTTGGCATAGTCTCGGTTGCGTCTGACTTAGTCTCAGAGAAGGCAGTATACTCAAAATTATGCTTCTTTAAGATTCTTCTCATGTGGGTGGAGTTGGTTAAGGCCATTTCAAAGTCTTCAACTGCCAACGAAGGTTTACTTAATAGTTGGCAATTACCAATAGTGCCGGTTAAGCAGCTAAGAAATAATAGAGCCACTATTTTTTTCATAGGTATTAATCACTATTTATATCCTGCTTTCAGGTCTCAACTGCAAAAAATATGCCATTAGAGAAACTACAATTCAGATTTTACGCATCATATATTCAATACTTCTCCAATCCCACCGGCATAGGCATGTTGCTTATTTTGGCCGCTTAGCCCAGTGCTGGATTCCCTTACAAAGTCACTAACAGCTTAATCAAAACCCGACACCGCGACCTGCCTTTTGAGACCCTGTAACCTGTTGGGGGTTTTAATGTTCTTAGCGGCTCGTCCTTCCGGCATTCCACCGTTGTATTGTCTTATTGGATCAGACTTTTTTTGCAGGCTTATAGTAAAGATTTACGGCACCACAACCTAGTATTTTTGTTCTTATTAGAGTAAGATTAACTCTGTCCTGAATGTTTTTGAATAGGGGTAAACCTTTTCCCAGAATAACCGGATGAAGACAGATCTGGAATTCATCAATCAGGTTGAGATTTGTAAGGGTAACGATTAAACCCGGACTACCGGCTAAAATGTCCTTACCTTTTTGCTGCCTGAGTTCTAAAACTTCTTCTTTAATCCCTTTCGTAGCCAGTTTCGCGGTTTCCCAATTGACTCTCTCCAGAGTGTTGGAGAAAACCACTTTTGAAATCTTGTCAATTGTTACTGCAAAGTCATCTAACGACTTGACGCCGCTGGGATTTTTCACCAGTGAGGGCCAGTAACTTTCCATAAGCTGATAAGTTATCCTTCCATATAAAAGGGTGTCTGCGCTGCGTAAGAGGTCACTGAAATGTTGATGAATTTCTTCATCTGCAATAATTGCGTCATGGTCACAAAAGCCATCAAGGGTCATATTGATTGCTGCTATTACTTTTCTCATTTTATTTTATGTTAATAAATTATCAGTTTTCTTGTGGGTCGTGCCCGATTTGCACAGTCGTAGCGATATAACAGCTGACAACAATTAAATGATAGAAGGAATCCCTTCTTTGTTTAAGCATGAATTCCCGGTTTTTTCATGCTCGGCCGCTGTAAGAGTAAACCCGTTTAGGCTGAGATAATAACTTATGATCAATCCGTCTTGTCCAGCCCCGGGTACAATGACATCGAAAATAGATTTAGACATAAAATGTTGATAATCATAAAAACAGGAGATAAAATATTTTAAATTATCATTATTGTAATAAAATAAAGACGTGAGATTCAATATTTTTGTTCAATCGGGTGTGGAAAATTTGAAGGCACAAGTCAATTTATTGAATTAGCCCAACCCCAATACTGCTCTGCCGGAGCGGTTTCGAACTGCCGCCAAAGGCTTGCCGGACCAGCACTGCTGGCGAGTCCGGCGAAGCCAAAATCAATGAATTCTTATTGGTGATCTACGACACTCATATTTTAAAAATCAGAATCTGTTGTAAGCAATAAAAATTGCAAGTACAAAAAAGATTATAGTAGCAGGCAGATCCTTGTATTCTTTTTTAGAGATGTGATAACGCATTGCAAAGAGCATAAGGAGGGCGATGCAACCGGCAGCAACAGGTGTTAGTATTGGCAAAATGTTTAAATAAAGGGGGAGTATTAAACCCAGAGCCCCTAAGATTTTTGAAGAACAGATAAAATATCACTATTGTCCGATTAATAATTTAGATTCAAAATCTGTCTTAATAAACATTTGATTATCAGTTGTCATTTTTAGATTTTCATAAGTTACCCCCCTGCATATTAAAGGATAATTGTAATCCCGGAGGGATTGATTTATTTTTAAAACTTCTTTTTGTGCTACGTAACAATTCGTTTACTTCAAGATTACTGATCAAATGAATACGAACCAATGATGCCACTACTGAGAAGGCTTTCTTTGCCTGTGCGATTTTCTGTGTTACAGTCAATAGCAATTGGGCTATCAATGTGCACCAGACCTGAGTATATATGGCATTCTCATTTTCTCCATAAAAGTAATGTAACTGGAAGTTTTGCTTCATTTTCTTAAACAATAACTCTATACCCCATCTTTTCTTATAAAGGAATGCTACTTCTTCTGCCTCAATGTCAAAATTATTTGTTAAAAACTCATAATAACGGTTCTGATCGTCTTGATACCGGACCCTTCTTAAACGGAGCTTTCTGGTCTCTTTCATGTTTTTCTTTCCCAATTCATTCTCCGGATTGTATTCCAGTTCAATAATCTCATCGCTAAGAACTTTTGCCTGTCCTTTTTTCCGATAATGGGTCCTTTTAACCTCTATAACCGTAAATACTGCATTCTTTTTCATCCTTGTGACAAAAAATACCTGCTTTTGAGTCCACATTGCAAACTGTTGGTAATAATTATATGCCCGGTCAAAGACAACCATACTATGCGAGATTAATTCCAGGTTTTTCAGAAAGTTCTGATCGTGAACCTTAGCCTCAGTGATCTTTATGAACCTGCCAACCGACTGAACCGCATCAATGAGCATATGTACCTTCAGACCTCCCTTTTTCTTGCCATCTCCTTTGGGATTACGACCGACTCCTTTAAGGATATCACTAAAGAGCCTGATGGTTGTAGAATCTATTAGAAGTACTTCTTTGAATGTTAACCCATATGTTCGGCTGTCCGATAAAAAACTCTGATAATGTTTTACAAGTTTAAAATATAAATCCTCAAAGAACTTATGGTCCCTATTACGTAATCCGTCACATGCTGTACTCTTGGCTGGAGCCTGATCCATACCAAGGTGATTAAGCTTACCGCCCATAGCTCGTAAACCTTCGCATATCTCGGTCATAGAATCGCACCGGCTTAATATACCGAAGAGCATGGTAAAAAGGTGTGTCCGCGTTTTGAATGACTTGTAATAATAATCACTCTCATGCTTCCGTATCAGACCATTTATGTCAACTTTATCCACCAAATTCATAATCTGTTTGAAAATCGGCTGTCCGACTAATTTTATTTCATTATTTTTACCCATGTTGTATGTTTTTTCGTAAAAACCAAATTACAACATTGGGGGAAACCTTTGGGGAGTACCCCTCTTATTTAATTTTTAGTCGGACAGTAGTGATAAAATATCTCAAGCCGTCGGAATAAACTTTTACCCACGATAATTTGGGTGTTAGCTTTTCTTTCGGCATCAGCATAATTAATAAGCCTGATGCGGCTAAGGCTGTAGCTACGATGCCTTGAATAATCCATAGTGTTGTGTTCATTTTTGTTTAATTTTAATTGTTTATTGTTTTGAAATTATTTCGAATGATGCGTTCTTGTTGAATGCTAAGGAATTGCTGTATTTTATTTTATGTTTGACTGC
>CAIPJU010000660.1 GCA_903865465.1 uncultured Bacteroidota bacterium | reverse complement strand
TATTAGAGGCTACAATTCTTTGCACCCTATCAAATAACTCTCTGTTTATTAGAGGTTGGTGTTTGCCTTCTTTGAGATGTGCTTCCCCCCAATTTACCTCACCGACATAAAACTTATTTTTTAACAATTCGTAAATCATCGATAGGGGCATTTTCTTACCCAATTTCTTTCGTAAGCCCTTTTCGTAGAGAATTTCATTTACATCCGTAACGCTATAATTTCCTGTTCCAAATAATTTAAATGCCTCTTTAATAAATGGGGCTGTTTCCTCATCTACCACAATTATTTTTCTATCAAATCTTCCCAGAGCATTCTGGTTAACAACATTTTTATAGCCAAAAGGGGCCATCCCTGGGAAATATCCTGCGTTAGCTTTTTCATACATTGTAGCTCGAACTTTTTCTGCTGTATTTAGTCGATGATATTGGTTAAACGACGCCATCATCATATCCATTGTTATTGACACAGCAGAATTGTCCATTAAGGGCTCATTTATGGATCTTAAAACTATTTTATTTTTTCTGAAAAGGTCTGTGAGGAATATGTGATCAGCCATATTCCTTGAAAGTCTGTCTTTGTGGACAAGATAAATAGCATTTATTGATTTTTCAGCGACCAGCCTTAATATTCTTTGGATACCAAGGCGTTTTAGGTTCCCGCCGCTCTTGCCGTCATCTTTTATCACTTCCAAAACAGTATATCCTTCCTCTCCCGCTTTTCTCTTACAGGTAAGTTCCTGAGCTTCGATAGAAAGTCCGGGGTTTAATTTGTCTTCAACACTAACTCGGCAATATATAATTGCAATCTTTTTATTTTCTTCCATATTTTATTTTTTAATAGTTTTTTGGATAATGATTAATGATAAGTTCCTATTTAAAATAGGACAACCGAGATATCCCCACTTTGTGTTTTATTGTGGTGTCTTGAGGGTAAAAAGATATTTACGATGTGCCATTGTTTCTTTAACAACTATCCCTGAAATTTCAAGTTCCTTTAAAGCCATTTTTATTATTGATTTCTTGAAAGTATCTTTAAGAGCTTCCTCAAAGTCTGAAGTAAAGGCAGTTTTTTTATCTTCTAAAATCTCTATTATCAAATCTTTTACTTCTTCAATTTTTTCTTGCGAAGGATCAGATTCACCCAAGTATTTAAACTCCACAGTTTTAGTTTCTTTATTTTCTTTTAATTCAATGGCAAATGGTTTTTGTTCCTGTGCTTGTCTGAGTTTTACTGTTTCAAAAGTAAGAGTTCCTTCTTCTTTTCCCTTTTTAATCACAAATGCTGAATCAACAAATGCGAGAATGTCTGATGATCCACGAATATTTTGACCAGAACTTTTTTGATACCCATTTTCCTTTCGGTGGTGATGAATAAATACAACTGTAGCCCCAAGCTTTGTAATCCTAGTAAAATGTTGCAACACCTTAGACATATCTTTAGCTTCATTCTCATTTCCTGAGTGTATTCTGACAAGAGAATCAAATATCACTAATTTGATGTTGTGGGTAGTGATAACG
>CAIPJU010000659.1 GCA_903865465.1 uncultured Bacteroidota bacterium | reverse complement strand
GACATTCCAGGGACATTTCAGGGACAGAAACTGGCAAAGTATTTTTGTAAAATCCTGCATCACCATAAATGTCAGGTTCAGTTGATCAGGGTATAGATAACAGGATACTGAGGGTTGATTCCGGCCACACAGAGCGGAATATCCTTATCTGACTTCTTCCTGGCACGTTTGCGATAATAGTCTTTTTTCAACATTTCATAATTGAGATAGTTCATCGTGAATTGGTAATCAGCGCAAAACTGCAGGATGGCCTTCTTGAAAGAACGGTACAGCCTGACTTTATCATTCATATAGTGAAAGAAGACCTGCTTAAAATGCCACTCGACAAACTGTTCGAATATTTGCTGGTTGAGCGGTGATATCCATAGGTTGCCTCTCACATTGATATCTTCAAAAAACGGCACAAGAAAGGTGATGTATTCTGGGCCCTTTGAAAAATCGGGTTGCACATCAGAGGGCATGTACTCAAGAAACTTATGAATCAAAATGCCGATCAGGTTGCGTTTAGAAGCCATGTTACTACGTAGCTCGAACGCCAGGTACTCCTGGAGATAAGGTTTGAGTTTTATCGTAATGGTCGGGCGTTGGTTGTCATTCATATTGCAAAAGTATTTGTCATCCGGTTTATAGTAAAGGTCATTGATTAATAACGAACACCATTTCGTGATCCAGAAACGGTTTGAGATTGATACTCCTTGTGAATTCTCTTATATAATGAACTTCGAAGTATTGTTGGTCACCGCGCTGGATCAGGTACAGCATCCCCACATTTTTCTTACCCCGGACGTGAAAATCATCCATGGTCGCCAGGCGAAAACCATCCGGCAATTTGTCATAGTACTCCCAACCGTTCTGATCAATTTTCATTTTTTTTCATCATTTACCATGAGGGTTATTTGGTGTGCCAATGTGCCAATGTGCCTACAAAGGCTATTTTTTGAAAGTCAAAATTCTGATAATGAAACAAGAGGTGGTTTGTAGGCACAGGTCAGTAGATTGTGACACTGGTTAGGTGTGCCAACGAAAATTGAAATGACCAACCTGGGTGTGCCTACGTGTGCCAACGAAAAAAACAGGTGCCAACAAAATTTTAAAATCATAATAATATGATATTTAATAACATAATGAGTTAAATTAATAATTATTGGCACGTTGGCACGTTGGCACCGATTTCACCGGCAGGTTTTCTCATGTGATTTTTAAAAAGGGAATTCATTTTTATCAATTGTTGGTCCTGACAAATTTTCAGAATCCTTCAAATCCATCGAGGTCTGCTCAGCAGTTTTAAACCGTTCAAGGTCGATGCCCGAACCTTCAATGATTTTATAATCGAGGGCTATACAACTGGTAACTCGCTCAGCTTTTTGGATGATCCTTCTGTTAATACCGGTGGCCGGATCGTTTTCCCATGATTCGACCTGGTAAATAAACCGATGGCTTTTTACAGCCCCTAAATATGCCGGGTGATCCTTTAGGTACATTCGAAGCGAATTGAGCTTCAAACTTTCGCTACTGTGCAGTTTCTGGTAAATCTGAATGACATCGTTGACGATGAGGAACAATATTTTCTTTTCTTGGCCATCCCAGTGTTTTTCCTCCGTTTCTGTTCGGGATATCCTTAAGGTCACTCGCTTTTCCGTTGAAATATCGAATTCTCTTCCGGAAATAATCTGTCCCTGGGCGTAAAGCATTGAGATCGTATCGAAAAATACGGATAACTTGTTGCTGGTGCTCAGATCTTCGCTTTGGCGGATGATCTGTCGCTTAGCATCTTCATAAAAAACGTCAAATGAGAATGACAAAGGAAGTTCGGGAGCATGATCCTGCCAAAATTTGGCCATTGCAATAAACAAACTAGCGGTGTTGATCATGCGTGTTTGGTATGATCCGCCTTCATTGCGAATGTCCTCCTTTACCTTTTTCTGATATTCTCGCATATAGCCGGCAAAGTATTTCTGCACCAGTGGCCTGCGTTTGATTATCTCCATTGCTATGTTTGACAGCCCATCAGCCTCCCTGGTCTTAAGGTCGGTGAACAAGTTCACTTCTTCATCAGTCCAGTTATCCTTTTTAGGAACATGTTTCTGAACAACACGATTTCCCAAGGCGCCATCGTCACGCTCAGGGCCATCCTGCCCAAGTAACAGTGGGGATGCGTATATTTTCGACACGTCAATATCCTTGCTGGTTGCATCCTTACGTTTCTGCTTTCCTTCATTGTCATAGACCGCTGCTTTCAAACCCTGGAACTTGACATCTGAAATCTGGTTGTCGTTATATTCTTCATAAATCACCGGGATATCCCTGAAACGCTCAAGGCTTGTAAAAAATGCAGCATCAG
>CAIPJU010000658.1 GCA_903865465.1 uncultured Bacteroidota bacterium | reverse complement strand
TTCTATGGGGTGCAGCATCTGCTGCATATCAGGTTGAAGGTGGTACCAAAGCCGACGGCCGGGGTCCGAATACCTGGGATAAATATCTGAATCCTCCTTACAGCCTGGCAAAGATATCTTCCGGCCAGGATGCAAACGGTGATGTTTCCATCAATCAATATGACAGGAATCAATTCCTTAAAGATGTAGTTTTGTTGAAAGAATTAGGGATTAACTCCTATCGCATCTCCTTTTCATGGTCACGAATATTACCCGAGGGAACCGGGAAAGTAAATGAAGCCGGCATCGATTACTATAATTTTGTAATCAATACATTAATAAAGAATGGTATTCAGCCACTTGTCACACTGTATCATCTCGATATGCCTCTTGCCCTTGCAGACAAAGGTGGCTGGATGAACCGGGAGAGTGTAAAATGGTTTACCGACTATGCTAACCTCTGCTTTGACAGGTTTGGCGACCGTGTTAAAATCTTCCTTACCTTCAATGAACCATCTGTTGAGATGTTTCTCTTTCAGACAGTTTTTGATGCTGCCGACAAGAAGCAGACAGCTTCAGTCCCTGCTTCTGAAAAGTATATTTCTGAACATTTTGCTCACATTCACCATTTGATGCTTGCTCATGCACAAACCGTCAATCTTTATCACAGCAAAAACCTTGGAGGCAAAATCGGGATTACTTATAATTTCATGCTCTGTGAACTTGATTCCGCTGCAACAGTATCAGGGAAAACATCAATTGAATTAGCCCGAAAAGTATGGAATAACCTGTTTATGGACCCTGCTTTCAAAGGTTCCTATCCAAATGAGCTTCTCGACCGGTTAAAAGCCTCTGATTATGGAGATATTCAGGATGGTGATATGCAGATCATAAAATCCTCCAGGACGGACTTTCTTGGTATTAATTTTTACGGTGTAAACATGTATCACGAAAAGTCCGGGGCAGGATTTTTTGGACTTGTTAATGGAAAGAATCCAGACAAACCTGAAATGTTTAATGGTTTCGTAAATCCTTCAGCATTTGCTGATGGCCTTGTGAGTTTAAAGGAGCGTTATAATAATCCAGATATATTTATTACCGAAAATGGAGCCGGCTTCGGTGATATTGATGAAAAACTGGAAAACGGAAAGGTAAATGATGCTCTGCGTACAGCATATATTCAGAAACATATCAGAGCTGTGCATGAGGCAATCGGGAAAGGTGTAAAAATAAAAGCTTATTATGTTTGGTGTATGTTCGATAATCTTGAATGGTTAATGGGCTACACAAGAAGATTTGGAATCACCCATGTGGATTTCAAAACACAGGAACGAATACCAAAGCAGAGTTATCTGTGGTACCAGTCATTTTTAAAAGAGCAGAATAAATAACCCTCAAACCCAAAATGTCCGAGACGGATTTGTATAATTTTAAACGGGCATGCCAGGATTAGGCGGACTAAACCATATTTTAATTGTCGAGTCCCTTATCCTTTAACCATTTCGACATTAGGTCAGCTATTACCAGGTTGTTAAGGTCCGAAAAGGGGAAATGAGTATTGCCTTTAATTCCAATTTCGGGAAGATGGACAACTGTGACATCGCCACCATGCTTGTTTACGGCATCTCTCCAGAGTCTTGCCATTTCCAGACGTGCCCGCCACCCGTCAGAACCGGGATTAGGATCTTGTTTTACAGGAATGTTATCACCATAGTAAATGACTATTGGAATTTTAGTAAGCTTCATAAAATCTGAAAGAGGAACTGGTACAGCTGCCAGTGTGCCACCTGTCATTGATATGGGAGCTGGCTCTTCACCTTCAGGAAATACGAAACCGCTGCCAGGTTCATATGAGACTATTGCTTTTACATTTTGGTTTTTAATAGCCGTAATCCAGCCCATACCTCCTGAATGTGAATGAGTGACAAGAATTGCCGGGCCGATTTTACTGAATAATGCTGAAACTGCATCGGTATTGACATTGTAATCGATAGGACCAATACTGGGTGTCATGGAACGGAAATACTGATTAAGCGTGGATGAATCGCGCGAGAACTGCACTCCGTCAAAATAGTTTGGCCATATGCCGACACGGAAAGTTCCAAACCAGCCCTGTTCATCGGGAGTGGGTGCAATGTTGGCAGCTACAGTACTGCGGCCTGCATCTCCTCTTCTTGGCTGGTCGATGAGGTAAACTGAAAAGCGCCTGCGCAGAAAGATGTTCTGATACCCTTCCCTTCCGTCGGGTGTTGTCGCCCACGTTTTTGAGAATTGTCCGATGCCATGCCACATTACCAGGGGATATTTTCGGGCCTTCACCGGGACCTGATAAAAGATATAGGCATGATCGCCATGAAAGGTCTGACCAGCCGGAGTCGGATTATATGGGTCAAAAGTACCGGGGTTTGTAACTACCGTTCCTCCAACGGCGAAACTGCCCTGTTCCTGGATTTGGATAGGTTTAATTTTTTTAGGATTCTAAGCAGTTGAAGGAAAAACAAAGAAAATAAGGATCAATAAGCTTACCAGATTTCGGCTACCCTGTCTGGGGTTTTCCTTATATACCGTGTTAGATTTTTTTGTATTCATGGTAGTTTAGTTATTACTGTGATCTGTTCTTTCAGTAAACAATTATAGATCAAGCTTCCTGCTTCCCATCCATTTTATAATTTCCGGATCGCGGTGGTCAAAAAAACTGCTCTTTTTCATGTCGAGGCTTGCGATGGCCTCCAGATCTTCAGGGCTTAGTTCAAAATCAAAAATGTTGAAATTTTCCTTTATTCTCTCTTTTCTGACCGATTTGGGAATAGCAACTACGCCCCTTTGAGTAAGCCAGCGAAGAACAAGCTGAGCTACACTCTTTTTGTATTTTGCAGCAATAGAAATAAGTAATTCATTTTGAAAAAGGTTGTTCCGTCCTTCTGCGAATGGGCCCCATGATTCAATTTGAACTTTATTGTCATTAAGGAATTTTTGATTTTCAACCTGCTGATTGAAATGATGCGTTTCTACCTGGTTCACTGCCGGAGCTACTTCATTGAAAGTAATTATATCCATAAGCCGGTCGGGTTGAAAATTACTGACACCGATGACCTTTATCCTTCCTGCTTTGTATAATTCTGTCATTGCCCTCCACGATCCATGAACATCGCCATAGGGCTGATGAATCAGGTATAAATCAATATAGTTGACTTGCAGCTTGTTAAGCGATTTCTCAATTGCCATCTTTGTTTTTTCATAACCGGTATCCTGAACCCAGAGCTTGGTGGTAATGAACAAATCTTCTCTTGGTACTCCGCTGTTTTTAAGCGCATCCCCAACTGCAGTTTCATTCATATATGATGCTGCTGTGTCGATTAAGCGGTATCCGGTTTCTATGGCATCGAGAACACTGTTCTCACACTCTTTCAGATCAGTTACCTGAAATACTCCAAAGCCCAGTATGGGCATTTCAATACCATTGTTTAATACAACTTTTTGCATGTTTTATGTTCTATTAGACCTTAAAATGTGAACAGGAATTCATAATGCAAATATGAGATGAAAAGGGCAATGTGTTTGTATACAGATTACGTTTTTACATACCAGAATTACTGATAAAAGTTTTCATATGCCGGCAGGACCGTCCGATATCAAATTTGAAAAATTAAAGCTAATTATTTAAATTCGGAAATGATTGTTTTATAATGAAATAACCAGACAATAAATCTCAAAAGATGACTTATTAACAGTTCCAGATATAAGCAACCACAAAGAATGTTTTCAGGGATAATCCTTTCTGATTAAAGAATCTTTCAGTAAGTTTATATCCTAAGCACATACAGCTCATTTATGAGA
>CAIPJU010000657.1 GCA_903865465.1 uncultured Bacteroidota bacterium | reverse complement strand
GTACCAGAAGGTCGAACTCAAGTGAATATTGAACTGCAGTGGAAATAATAATTTGCAACGACTGCCTTGTTATCTCTTCGTTTCCATAATTGGTAAAAAGCATTCCCATCTGTCTTTTCCCTTCCACAAAATACTGCTTTTCATGGTTGATGAAAATTCTTGCTATCAGATAGCCCAGATCATCAAGCCTGGAATATCGGAATGAATCAGCCAGATAGTTATAAATGTTTATTATACCAGAATAGGCATTATACTTATTTTTTTGAATATAAGGCGTTTTCCATGCAGGATGGTCCCTGTCGAACTGAAAAATATTTGAGTGCATGCTGAATAACAGAATATCCCCTGCAACTTTAAGCTGTGCATCAAAATTACTTCTGTCGGTATATTCCATTCTAATCCTTGTATCAGTTCCTGCAAGGCTCGAATTGACCTCCTTTGACATGCTCTTAAGGACATCTTTTAAAATGGCAAACGATTCAAAAGTGTTATCGTAAACACGTTGTTTGAGAAGTGACTTCTCCTTGAGAGTGCCGATTATTGCCTGTTTCTTGTCATCCTGATCAGACATAAGCTGATATATATTAGATCATTATTATGAGGCAACTAATTTAATAAAATTAATATGATCTGGCAAATAGCACTCTTCTTTTTGAAGGATGGCCGCTGTAAACGCATTTGCCTTCCTCTTCAGTACTGTCGAAGGGTATACACCTTATAGTTGCCTTTGTCTCTTCCTTGATTTTTTCTTCAGTCTCTTTAGTTCCATCCCAATGGGCCATAATAAATCCGCCGCTTGTATCAAGTATATTATTAAATTCTTCCCAAGTATCAACCTGAAATGTATTTTCACTGCGGAACTTCAGGGCTTTGTTATAAATATTTTCCTGGATATCCTCAAGCAGTTTTGCTACATGTTCTTTTACAATATCAATTGATATTGTCTCTTTTGTCAGATTATCCCGTCTGGCAACCTCAATGGTTCCATTGGTAAGGTCGCGCGGGCCAATTGCCAGTCTTACAGGCACTCCTTTCAGCTCATAGTCTGCAAATTTCCATCCCGGGGTATTATTGTCCCGGTCATCGAACTTAACAGAAATACCCATAGCCTCCAACTCTGATTTAATTTTCAGGGCAGGTACTGAAATAGCAGTTAGGTGATCAGCATTTTTAAAAATCGGAATTATCACCACCTGAATAGGTGCCAGTTTAGGAGGCAGCACCAGACCGTTATTGTCAGCATGAGCCATAATCAGTGCTCCCATAAGACGGGTTGAAACTCCCCATGAAGTAGCCCAGACATAATCTAGTTTCCCGGTCTTATCCGTGAACTGCACGTCGAAAGCTTTTGCAAAATTCTGTCCCAGGAAATGACTTGTTCCTGCCTGAAGTGCTTTTCCATCCTGCATCAGAGCTTCAATACAAAAAGTTTCAAGTGCTCCTGCAAAACGTTCGTTAGCCGATTTAATTCCTTTAATTACCGGCATCGCCATCCAATTTTCTGCAAAATCAGCATAAACATCGAGCATTTGCTCGGCTTCCTTCATTGCTTCCGGTTCAGTAGCATGAGCTGTATGTCCTTCCTGCCAAAGAAATTCAGTAG
>CAIPJU010000656.1 GCA_903865465.1 uncultured Bacteroidota bacterium | reverse complement strand
GTTCCAGTTCCCGCTTCATGTCGGTATTGTGAAGGCTCATGTATCCTTCGCGGCCGCCCCAGAAGACATAGTTCTCACCTCCAAGTGCCACAGTTGCAGAAATAGCGTTCTTCAATTGTACAGCGGCATTGGCAACAACCGTAAAATCGGGGTTTGTTGCTGCGCCATTCATATACCGCGGATTAGAGAAAAGATTGGCGGTGCCCCAGAGTAGTTTAACTCCGGTTTCATCCTGAAGTTTTTTCATAACAGGAACTACCTTTTCGAGTCTTTTTTCCATTTCAAATACGGTACCGTCACCAACAACGTCGGCATCGTGAAAACAATAGTAGCCTGCTCCTATCTTGGTAAAAAACTCAAAAGCTCCATCAAGCCTCTGGAGAATCTTATCATCATTTGAGGAGTCCTTCCATGGATAGATACGGGTCGCATTTCCAAAAGGATCGCCTCCGTCACCGCAGAATGAATGCCAGTATGCAATTGCAAACCGAAGATGGTCCTTCATTTTCCTGCCGGCAACCACCTCATCGGGGTTGTACCATCTGAATGCAAGAGGATTTTTAGACTCTTTCCCTTCGAACTCAATTTTCCCTATGCCGGGATAAACTTCTTTACTGCCTGTGTAGATCATAGATAGTTTTATTATTTATTTGATTTTAATATTGTGCCTGATACAAATTTCGCAAACTTTTGCTCAATGAGCTGTTCTTAGATAATTATTTATTCTTTTCCGACAAGATTCTTCCATCTCCGGTATGCATCTTCAAGTTCCGGGACTTTTTCAGGATAGGTAGTACCAACAGAGGCAAGACCTTCAAAGGCATCTTTTTCAGAACTGTAATAACCGCACCCTATGCCGGCTCCCCTTGCTGCTCCTACCGATCCGTCAGTATTGTAAAGATTTATGGTAGTACCTGTTATATTTGCCAGTGTCTGTCTGAAAATCTGGCTCAGGAACATGTTTGCCTCCCCTGCCCTGATAATTTCCGGATTAATTCCTGTCTCTTTCATAATGTCGAGCCCATATCTGAATGAGAAGGCTATACCCTCCTGGGCAGCCCTGAAGAGATGCCCCTGGGTATGCCTGTTGAAATTTAATCCGGAGATAGTACACCCGGAATCCTTATTGCCAAGCACCCTTTCGGATCCATTGCCAAATGGAAGAATTGAGATCCCGTCTGATCCGACGGGGATAGTACCGGCAAAGTGGTTCATTTCGTTATACGACAATGAGGCGCCACTGATCCTTCTGAGCCATGAGTTCAGGATTCCTGTTCCGTTGATGCAGAGCAAAACCCCGAGTCGTGTATCTGTAAGTGTATGATTAACATGAAGGAAAGTATTGACCCTCGAGAGAAGATCAGGCTTTTTCCTGTCAGTTATACCATATATAACCCCGGATGTTCCTGCCGTTGCAGCAACTTCACCAGGTTGCAATACATTGAGTGACAAAGCATTGTTTGGCTGGTCACCTGCCATATACGACACCGGAATTCCTGCGGGCAACCCTGTTTCGGCTGCTATGCTTTCGAGCAGGTGTCCCCTGACCGAGAAGGATGGTGAGGCTGGTGGCAAAATGTCGCGACTGAAGCCAAAATAATCCATTAACTCACCGGAGACCTGTTCTCTGCTGAAATCCCAGAAGATACCCTCCGAAAGACCTGTAAATGAGGTCGATGACTCACCTGTAAGCTTCAAGGCAATATAATCACCCGGAAGCATAATCTTATGAATCGAAGAGAAGATCCCGGGTTCATTCTCTTTTACCCAAGCCAACTTTGATGCGGTGAAATTGCCAGGG
>CAIPJU010000655.1 GCA_903865465.1 uncultured Bacteroidota bacterium | reverse complement strand
TTATGATACTATATTTATGTTCAAGGTTCAAGGTTCAAGGTTCAAGGTTCAAGGTTCAAGGTTCAAGGTTCAAGGTTCAAGGTTTCAGGCAGGATATACTGGATAAATGAGGTGCTGGTTCCTGTTAAACTGGGTTAACCGAAGGCCGTGAGTTCAACTATACCTTAATATAACCTTCAAAGTAACCCTTAGCTCGAGCCTTAGAAGCCATTTGAAAAGCCCAGAGATGAGCTTAACATAAAATAATTGGCATAAAAAAAGGGACACGCTTTAGCATGTCCCTTTCTATCTGGTTGTATTCTGTTAATAGAATTTATATCTTTTATCTACGATGTTAGCTCCCTTTCGAAGAGCATCATAAGCTTCATAGCTTCCTCTCATCTCGTAAGTTGTCCCAAGTCTCTTCTTAATTGCAGGTACATCTTCACCCTGAGTGCTTGTTACATTATTTGCAATCAGCATGTAGACACCATTGCTCCCTTTAACAGGGCCTGACAGGACCGACTGTTTTGCAACTGTTGCAGCTGCTATGAGAGCAGGTTCTGTTCCAACTCCAGGTACGGTATATGATTTGAAATTAATCTGAGTAGCTTCTTTAACTGTTAAGCCCATCGATCTGGCGACATCATCAATCGATTTACCGGCTCCGGCATTTTTCCTGAATTCACCTGAAAGAACTTCGGCTTTCTTATCTTTTACAAGAGCAAATCTGATATCATTCTCAACGTCTTTTTCAGTCGCTAAGCCGTCTTCCTGAGCTTTAACGCAATAGGCAATTACATATTTCCCTCCAAGGTCAAAAACAGCCTGCTGATTATTGTCGAGAACAATCTTTCCTTTTTCACTCTGGAAAAGAGCCATGATCAATGCACGTGGATTCTCAAGTCCAGGAAGGTTTTTCTGCTGTGGTGAAACATTATTTGCAACCTTCTTATTCAGCTTTTTAGATGCAATAGTATTGATGAATTTCTGATAGGTGTCGTTTGTCCCAGCAAACTGGCTTGCTTCACTGTAGTATTTCTGGTTGGTAACCGAACCTGCAATAATCTTTCTGTCGATATAGCCGAGATTGTATTTCCTTGTAGTTTTCGATTGAGCCAGGACTTCAATAATATGAATTCCGAAAGAGGTCTCTACGGTAGTAATTTCACCTTTCTTTGCAGAGAAACATGCATTATTGAAAGGGACAACCATACGTCCTTCCGGAAACCAGCCAAGGTCGCCGCCAATTTGTGCGGTTCCTTTATCATCCGAATTTGCAGATGTAAGTTTATCAAATGGAGTGCCCGATTTGATAAGCTTAACAAGGCTGTCAGCTTCCCTTTTTGCTCCCTCCAGGGTCCTTTTATCACCGGGACTCAGAAGTATGTGGCGAACATGTACTGAATCAGGTCTGTCAGCCACAGCAAGTAATTTAGCCAGTTTATATGATCCATCTTCCACATACGGGCCAAATATTGAGCTCATATCTTCGCGTCGTGCAAAATCTTTCAGGTTTTCAGGAACATTTGTTATTGGTATGTAAATTCCTGTATGCCTCGAGTCAGCCGTAAGATTAATGAACTGAACAGGATCGGTTGCTGCCGCAAAATCTTCTTTTGTCTTGAGACTCCACTGTTCGGTCTGTTTAATATCCTCATCCGAAGGAACTACGTCAAAGGTTACGTATTCAACATCCCTTTGTGCCGTTCTCTTATAATTTTGTTTATGAAGAGCATAATATGAATCAATCTCGCTTTTGGATACTGATACCGAAGAGTCGGAAACAGACGAGTAATTTTTAAGGACATAACTGAAGTCGACCGTGCTTGCGTTAAGGTTCCTCTCGAATTCAGCCTGCTTAGCTGTGACATAAAGTCCTTTTGAAACCAGGGAATTATACTTGGTGTTGCTTCTGTCGTTTACAATTTCGTTTTCGAAGAATAGCCAGTATTTTTTTGAGGTTTCGTCAGTTTCAGTCCGTTTCAGGAAATTGACAAGGAATGACTTATTGAATGCACCTGTCTTCTGATCGGTAAACAACTGCTTAACTATCTGGTGAGGATTATTACCAAGAACAAGATCATTGACCTCTTCATCGCTTACGCCAATGCCAAGATTTTTATACTGTGAATCGAGGA
>CAIPJU010000654.1 GCA_903865465.1 uncultured Bacteroidota bacterium | reverse complement strand
CCAGAATCAGAAACGGCTTCCGAACATGAGGAAGAGGAGAAATCTCTTTTCCAGCCAACCGACAATGAAGATCATGAAGCTGCTCTGAGGAGAGGAAAACGGCCCAGAACTTCCAAACCAGCGACCGGCAGGTCAACAGAAACAGTAATTTCTGTTACCCCCGACGATCTGAAGAGACCCGATTCAGTTCCTACAGAATGGTTAAATCAGGCAAGAAAAACCACTCCTGCTGAAAATAAACCTGAGTTTCCGGGAAGCAGTGAAACTGCAAAAAAAGAGAAGAGGGATGAGAAATGGAAATCGTCTCCCAGGCTTGATGACAGGAAAGTAAAACAGGAAAGGTTTGACAGGCCTGTTGAGAGCCGCCGTTATCCCGAACCTTTTTTCCCGTCAGTCCCAGGAAATGAACCAGTAATAGCTTCAGTAGAAGAGCTTCCTGAAGAGGTTAAAACCGCTCCTCAGGAATTCTTCGGGGATATAATTATGGAACAACCTGTAAAAGAGCAGTCTACTGAGGTTTTTGTCCCAAGGGAAGATAAAAAAGAAAAACCATATGATTTTGAGGGAATTATTTACAATACAGGAGTTCTTGAGATCATGCCCGACGGCTATGGTTTTCTCAGGTCGCCGGACTATAATTACCTTAACTCCCCCGATGATATCTATGTTTCACAGTCTCAGATAAAACTTTTCGGACTCAAGACCGGTGATACCATAAAGGGCTCTATCAGACCTCCTAAAGAAGGTGAAAAATATTTTCCGCTTATTAAAGTCGACGAGATCAACGGAAGAAGTCCTGATTTTATCAGAGACAGGGTTCCTTTTGATTTTCTTACCCCACTTTTCCCTGACGAGAAATTTACTCTCTGCCAGCCTGGTGAAGGTACCTTGTCGGTAAGGGTTATTGATATGTTCACCCCGATAGGGAAAGGTCAGCGCGGTCTTATTGTAGCTCAGCCTAAAACAGGTAAGACTATCCTGCTTCAGGAGATTGCAAATGCTATTGCAAAATATCACCCCGAAGTTTATCTTATGATCCTTCTTATTGATGAACGTCCTGAAGAGGTTACCGATATGGCAAGGAATGTTAAGGCGGAAGTCATTGCTTCAACCTTTGACGAACCTGCCGAACGTCATTGCAGGGTTGCCAACATAGTACTTGAGAAGGCAAAAAGGCTTGTTGAATGCGGTCACGATGTTGTTATTCTGCTCGATTCCATTACAAGGCTTGCAAGGGCATTTAATACCACAGCTCCTGCTTCAGGCAAGGTCTTATCGGGTGGTGTGGATTCAAATGCTCTTCATAAACCAAAGAGATTCTTCGGAGCCGCCCGTAATATAGAAAATGGCGGATCGCTTACAATTCTTGCTACGGCCCTTACCGATACAGGTTCGAAAATGGATGATGTTATCTTTGAGGAATTCAAGGGAACTGGTAATATGGAACTGCAGCTCGACAGGAAGCTGTCGAACAGACGAATTTTCCCGTCTATTGATATCCCTGCCTCGAGTACACGGCGTGAAGACCTGCTTTTAAATAAAAATATTCTTCAGAAGATCTGGGTTTTGCGTAATTTCCTTACCGACATGAACTCAGTAGAGGCTATGGAATTCCTTCGCGACAGGCTTTTGCAGGCAAAGTCGAACGAAGAATTTCTGATTTCAATGAACGGAAGTTAACAGTTAACTTTTTTTTTATAATTTTGCT
>CAIPJU010000653.1 GCA_903865465.1 uncultured Bacteroidota bacterium | reverse complement strand
GGTATACGGAATCATGCCTTCATTTATAAATTTCGACAAATGTATTTTGACTGAATCACTTTCGATAAGTGCTATTGTATTGTTTCTATATTTTATAATCAGTTATCTGAAAAGGCCTGCAATACTGAAAGCTGTATTATTCTCCCTATACATATTTGTTACTATCATGTTACGGCCATCATTTATTATTTTATTGCCCGTGATAATTATGTTCTGGGTGCTGAGGATGCTGGTTTTTAAAAAAGAATGGAGAGCCGGGCTATCAGGCCTAGCTGCCTCAATGGTCTGTGTATTATTAATGATGGCTTATTCCGGAATGAATTTTAGCAGTAATGGATACAGGGGACTGTCGGTTGTATCAAGTATTAACCAATTGGATGTTATTATAAATGCAAATATGTTTATGGATGGCAATGATCCTGAAATATCAGCAACAATAAAAGGCAATCTGCCTGAACCACACGGGCCATATAACAGTATGTACGCTATACTTTATCCGCAATACTCGCATGAGAGGATTGCAAGGTTTTTGAGAAGTTGCATCAAGAATCAACCAGGTGTCTATTTAAAGGATGCATTAGGGAGAATGGCAAATCTGGGCAGCTCAACAACAAGAGCTTTCTATGTTACATCAAAGGGTGGGTTAACAGGAAGATTGTTATCTCCCCTTTCGCATTTCTTCTCAATTAACTTTTTGATTATATACATTTTACTCGTGATTGATTTTATTTACATTATTGTACAATGGATTAAAGCCCGCCAGATATTATGGTTTAAAATTATTTTATTTTCAATCATAACGATTCACCTGGTTACGATTATCCTTGGAGCCCAGGGAGAGTATAAGAGGCTATTTGTAATAGTACTTCCCTGTGTAATAATTTTGATGTTTAGTTATGTTGAAATGCTTATTTACTCAATAAATGAATATCGACTCCGGCACCGGAGATAGATCTTATATAAATGACTGGAAAGAAAATTTGGGTATACCTGCTCTCGAGATTCGTCTGATTTTATAGAATTCTGTCCGGATTCCATATTCATGAACAAATGAACTTAACCATTAATAATTCATCAGCTACTAATAATAATTGGGACAGCATTAAAACGTCATACGTCATTATAAATTCAGGCAATATTAAATCGACAGAAGAATGGAAGCAGAAAAACCATTGGTAAACAAAGAATATCTGCTGGAAAAATATCCGGGGAAGGGAGGTTGGACTTATGCCAGGATTCCTGAAGTTCTGCAAAACAAAAATTCACCTTTTGGTTGGGTAAAAGTTAAAGGGCGTATTGACGACTATGAAATTAAGAATTACAAATTAATGCCTATGGGTAACGGACAGCTTTTCTTGCCTGTAAAATCCGATATCAGAAAAAAAATCGGCAAGAAAGAAGGTGATTGGGTTAAAGTAATTCTGTATCCTGACAATGCACCGACAGAAATACCAGAAGAATTTCTGGATTGTTTAAAGGAAGATCCAATTGCATACAAGACATTTTTGACTTATACGGACGGACAGCAAAAAGAATTTATTGATTGGGTCTATTCAGCTAAAACTGATGACACCAAAGTCGAAAGAATTGTGCTGGCACTTAACAAACTCTTAAAACAAGAAAAACTTAAGAAAAGTAAGTGAAGAACTTATTTTAAAAAGGATACTAACCAATCCCCAATAAGATTTATTGATGGTCTTCATCCCGCGGGATTGGGACCATTAATTATTTATTACCTGTTTCACTTCGCTTTTTTAAATTCATTCACTGCCGATTCAAACTGATTCATAAATGAGATATTGGAAGCCAGATTTCCAAAAATGGAGACAATTTCAATGAATTCAAAATGATTTTTGGTAACCGCCTTATGGACTTTCTCAAACAACAAAACACTCATTTCATCATTAATGTCCGAAGGGCTGTTTGCCTTCTCAATGTAGATATACCATGCTGCAAGGACCAAAATACTCTTCCTGGCACTCTTGCCTTTTTGAATCTGGTCATTAATCGTAGGGATAAGGAATTTTGGAATTTTAGCAGATGAGCCCGATATGATTCTATCGATATGATCTTTTATACAGGGATTTCCAAAACGACTCAGCAGGGTTTGTACATAATCAATTAGTTTTGATGCAGGGAAATCCGGTATATTGGGAATAGCTTCATAATTGTAAAACTCTAGCAGGGAATTCCTGATTGATGCATCAGCAACTGCTTCATGAATAAACTGATATCCTGCATCTTTCCCTATAAATCCCAGGAAAGAATGTCCTGCATTGAGCAATCTCAGCTTCATTTTTTCATAGGGGGCAACATCCTTCACATATTCGATACCCATCTGTTCCAGTAAGGGTCGCTGGTTCTTAAACTTATCCTCTATAACCCATTGGAAAAAAGTTTCGGAAACAACCGGGCAGAGATCATCCAACTGAAATTCCTCTCTTAAGTAATCTGCATCTTCCCTCACAGAGACCGGAGTAATCCTGTCCACCATACTGTTTGGGAATGCAACATTTTCAATAATCCACTCTTTCAGATCAGGCAGAGCTGATGAAATGAAAGTCAGGAGCATTTTTTGCAGAATCTCTCCGTTATGCTGAATGTTATCACAAGACTGAATTGTAACACCACCCTTATTTAATCTCCTTCTCAGTTCAAGGGCCCTGGTAAGGTAACCAAAAACAGTCTTAGGGGAACCGGGATTTTCAATATCCCACATCACAAGAGGATTGTCCGCTATAAATCGACCCGTATTGGAATTGTAATTATAGCCACCTTCCGTAATTGTTAAGGTGATCAGTTTTGTTTCAGTAGCAGCCATTTGCTGAATTACCCTCTGAGAATCAGACGGAGCATGCAAACATCTGATAATGGATCCAATCACACTAACATTAACGGAGCCATCTTCTTTTTTTTCTGAAAGGGTATATAAACAGTTCTGCTGCTCCATTCTGTTGCAAACCTGTTCATCCTGAGGAAGCAATCCCACAGCACAGATACCCCAATTGAGTGAATTCGTTTTTTGGATGTACCTGTCTAAAATATAAGCCTGATGGGAGCGGTGAAAATTTCCTATTCCGATATGAACAATCCCTGCTGTTAAGGCAGAACGGTCATAGCCTGGAAGATGTATGCGCTTATCCAGGTCTGACAGAGTGCTGTTTTGTAACTTCATGTTGGTAATGATTAGAGATCGATAATAACTTTTAAGGTTTTGTCCCCTTGTTTTTCGATGTACTGATATGCTTCGGTATATTTTTCAAAGGGGAAGCGATCGGTTAACAGCGGGGCTGTCTTTATTTTTCCCGATGCAATCAATTCAACTGCAAGCAGATAATCTTCATGACGGTACATCATTGAGCCAAAGAGATTCAATTCATGTTCTCCGACGTAAAACATATTTACAAGCGGATTTTTTGAATAAACTCCGAGAATAACAACATCACCCCCTTTTTCGACATGTTCAATAAGTACGTCGAGTGAAGCCTGTACTCCGGCCGATTCAAATCCTGCCTGAAACCCTTCATGCCCAAAGCATCTTTTTACTCCCTCGGCAAAGCTTGTTTCCGTGAGATTTAATACTTCATCAATACCGCACTCCCTGGCTTTTTCCAGTCTGAATGCACTCAGGTCGGTAATCAGCACTTTTTTCGCACCTCTTGCCTTTGCAAACTGAGCCACCATATTCCCGATTGTTCCGGCGCCGCTAACCACAACATTCTTACCTCTCAGGTCGGCCGCACGGCTTGTGGCATGAGCTCCAACGGAAGCAGGCTCAATCATTGCCCCCTGATCGAGGCTCATGGAATCGGGAAAGACTACCAGCCGGTCTTCCTCCACAACAAAATACTCCTGGGCAACTCCCGGCGCCTGAAATCCCTGTACTTTTAAATTCTGGCAGGCATTGTATTGTCCTCTTAAACAGGGGCCGCACTTGCCGCATACCAGCTGAGGCCTTGCCGTTGCCTGCATACCAACTGACGCTTTGGTCACAGCGCTACCGACGGCTTCCACCAACCCGGCATATTCATGGCCCTGAACTACAGGATAAGGTGTTGCAGGATGCTTCCCATGAAATACATGAATATCCGAACCACAAACACCTATTTTTCGAATGTGTAACAATACCTCATTCTCTTTTAACACTCCCGGTTTGTCTACCTCTCTGAATTCGATAACACCAGGTTTTAACATAATTGCCTGTTTCATAATATCTTTTTTGATTTTTATTAACCTATTTTTCCTGATAACGCTGAAGCAGAACAGCGAATAAAATTATAACTCCTTTGATAACCTGTTGCGGATAGGCCGGCACGTCTTTTAGATTCATAATATTTCCTATCATTCCTAATATCAATACACCCAACAGGGTATTAAACGCAGATCCTTTTCCTCCTTTAAGGGATGCTCCTCCGATTACCACAGCCGCAATCACATCCAACTCCATGCCGACAGCCATTACCGGCGACCCGACTGAGCTCCTTGAAACTATCATGATTCCAGCAAGCGCAGATAAGGCGCCTGCAATCATATAGACTGCAAATTTATATTTCGGTACTTTAATCCCCGACAGTCGAACCGCCTCTTCGTTGCTTCCAATTGCAATCACAATACGTCCAAATACATTATACTTAAGTACTACCGCGACTATACCGAACACAAGGAACAGAACAATTGCAGGATTTGGCAAGCCAAGGAAATAACCGCTTCCAAAGTTCACCAGGGCCAGCTCCTCTTCATGAACCATAATGGGAGCGCCGTTTGAAATTATATAACCTGCACCTCTTACGATGGTCATCAGAGCTAAGGTTACAATGAACGGAGTCATCTTTTGGTAAGCAACAAAGTAGCCGGATAGCATCCCCACCAGGAGGCCCCCAATAATGCTCAGGACAACAGATGAAGGCCAATCCATCAGTTGAGTAAAAAAAGCGGTCAGCACACCCGACATCGCTACCACTGAGCCTACACTCAAATCAATACCACCTGTCAGTATAACAAGTAACATCCCCATGCTTATTATTCCCACAGGAGTAACCTGCCTTATGAGGTTGAATAAGTTGGAGCTTGTAAAGAAGGCATGCGAAAAAACGGCTGATACGAACAGCATGATTAAAAAAATAGCCAGGGTATTATATTTAATCAACAATTGAATATATTTTTTTGCTCCTGCAGTTATCGTCATGTCAATAAGCTTTTTATGTTAGTCCGATTGCTAATCGTAATATTTTTTCTTCCGAAAATTCATTCTTTAATAATGTTCCCTGGACGGATCCGTTTTTCATGACCATTATCCGGTCGCACAATCCCATTAGTTCAGTTGTTTCGGAGGAGATAACCAGGATTGCTACTCCCTTCTCAGCCAGCTCGTTGATTAATGAATATATTTCCACTCTGGCCCCGACATCCACTCCTCTGGTAGGTTCATCAACAATTAAAAACCGGCTACCCCTGTTTACCCATTTGGCAATTGCAACTTTTTGCTGATTCCCGCCGCTTAAATTGCCTACGAGCATATCCCTGTCTGAAGCTTTAATTTTTAATCGGGCAATCAGATCATCTGCAATTTTGTTTTCCCTCCTCCTGATAATAAAACCAAATCTGTTGCTGATGGATCTTAAATTTGTAAGCGTTATGTTTTGGGAGACAGGCAGGGAGAGTAAGACTCCTTTTTGTTTTCTGTCTTCATTTACCATCCCCATTCCCAAATCAGTAGAATCGGAAGGCGATGCTGGTTTTATCGCTTTATGGTTAAGTTTTATCGTTCCATGATCCTTTTTTACAGCTGCAAAAAGAGCTTCAGCTGTTTCCGTCCGACCGCTGCCAACAAGTCCGGCAAAGCCAAGCACTTCACCGGAGCGGATTGAAAATGAAACATCCTTCACCCTGTTTTTATAATTAATGTTCTGTGCAGAAACAATCTCATCGCCGGGTTTTACATCTCTTTCTGAAAACATCTTTCCCAGGGTCCTTCCCAGCATGAGAGCTATTAAAGAATCCTTATCCGTTTCATTGATGTAATGGCTTTCAATTGTATAACCATCCTTTATAACGGTCACCCTGTCAGCAATAGTAAATATTTCACTCAGATGGTGCGAGATATAAATTATTGAAACCCCCTGCTCTTTCAGGCCTCTAATGATTTCAAATAGTTTTTCTATGTCTTTGGACCCCAGGACGGCAGAAGGCTCATCAAGTATCAGTATTTTTACTTTTTCCGACAGGGCTTTTGCAATTTCAACAATTTGTTGCTCTGCTATACTTAAGCTGCTTACTTTTTGTAAGGGATCTATTGTAAATCCCAATCTTTGAATCAGTTCGGATGCTTTTTGTGTCATCTCCTTCCAGTGAACCCAAAAATCCCTGTTCAGCTGAGTTAAAAATATATTCTCAGAAACAGACAAATCAGGGACTAGCGAAAATTCCTGGTATATAATGCCGATACCTAATTTCTTGCTGTCGGAAGTCCTTCTGATATGTACCTCTTCCCCGTCGATAAAAATTTTGCCGCCATCCTTTTGGTGAGCGCCTGAAAGAACCTTCATTAAAGTAGATTTCCCGGCACCATTTTCACCTAATAAAGCATGCACCTCGCCGGGCAAGACCTGCAGGCTCACATCTTTCAAGGCCTTTACTCCTCCAAAGGCTTTTGATATATTTAATAATTCAACCCTATTTATGATATTCATGCTGCCTGATTATCTAAAATAATGCCTTGGGATCGTAATATTGGGCCACATTTTCTTTTGTTATAAGAACCGACGGGGTCAGTTTATTTTTATTGAGATTCTTTTCTCCATTTAAATATCTGACAATCGTCTCGAGCAAAATCTTAGACATGACACCAGGACTGTTCAATGCAGAAGCTCCCATTTCGCCTGATTGAATCAGCTGGTCTGCCTCTTTTTGCCCGTCCACGCCGGCAATTAAAACCTTGCCAGCCATCCCGGCCTCTTTAATGGTCTTGAGGGCGCCCATTGCCATTGCATCATTTTCGGCAAACAATACATTCACTTCAGGGTGTGCTACCAGGATATCCTCCATCGCCTTGAGACCTCCATTGTTTGTCCAGTTGCCCCACCCCTGTGACACGATCTTCAGATTTGAATTGCCAAGGGTTCTCAATTGAGTCTCAATGAAACCCTGAACAAAGCCCATTCTTTTCATTTGTCCAACCGGATTACCCTGTTTTCCGCTGATGATGGCAGCATTAACATCTGTTTTACCTGCTTTCCCGGCCATCCATGCGCCTATTAAAAAGCCATTGCCCACATTGTCGGCCTGAACTCCCGATGTAATCTCTGCAGTCGGATCAATACCGCTGTCGATGGTAAATACAGGAATACCGGCCTTAACAGCAGAATTTACTGCCGTTACCATAGCTAAAGGGTCCAGTGGATTTACAATTAATATATTTACACCCGATGCTACCATATCTTCAACTGCAGTTATTTGTTTGGCGATATCATCCTGTCCGTCAGCCGACAGGAATTTCATTCCATAAGATTCCACATTCTTCTTAATCTCTTCCGATAACACCATGTAATAAGGTGCATTCAGTGAGGGAGTGCAGTAACCAACTTTAATATTGGAAAGATCAATTTTACTCACATATCCGATTTCCACGGTATTATGGCTTTTCAACTTAGTGCGATCTTTTAATCTGCAACTATTTAGTAAAAAAATGGAGCTTATTGCAAGAACCAGACTCAGATATGATTTTAACAATTTCATAAAAGTGATTTTATTGAATAGGGTTCGTCTTTTATTCTAAGAGACAGATAACTAGTATAATACATTGATAAATTGAATATGGACTTAACGGCGCTGTTCTTAATTCTCTGACAGATTAAAATCCAATCAGTTTTTCAGCTTTTTTACCCCGGCCCCGAGGAGTGAAAGCTGAAAAATCGACCTGTTCCACTTGGGGATAAAGGGTAAAAACCGGATGATTTTTCAAATCTGTCAAGTAGAATTAATATAGTTTCAAAAATAGCAATAAGATGAAACTGATCAACGCTTTGAAGCTAAAATTTGAAAAGAGCTGATTTTGGAGGAATGCGGAGTTCTATGCGATTGACCACATAAATGACAAATGGCCGGTGCGACCTGTTATTATTTTATTAATAGGCTGAAGATGTGATATATATTACATTGAAGGTTGTGTTAAACAGAAAATGATTTCCTATATTAGCGCTTAAATTTATAGCTCAGTAAATATATTCTGATTAGACAATTTCATTCACGTTTGTTTTATTTAATGTGAGAATCGCCTATGATTAGTATTACACCTTTTCAGGCATGTTGAGCCTTTCTAAACTGTGCGCTTGGCAGGGATTAGGATGACAGTATCAATGCCATCATAAATATGTTTACTGAAAATCGGTTAATTATAACAGATGTTTGAACTTACATTTTATTTTTGGTTACAGGAGCAGTATCTTTTACCCGCTTGTCTGATAATTTATAAAGGGTCCTGAGAGCAAGACTTTTGTATTGGTTGTTTTGGGATTTACCTATATGTTAAAGGAAGTTCAGGGTGCCTTGGCTTCGGCATCTGTTTGGGGCAATGCAAGTTGTTTATTTTCCGATAACAGGGTTATTGTCGCACGGGCAACAGAATCTGATCTGATTTTACCTGGTGTTACCCAAATGCCTTACCAGATAATAGTCCTGACAGCTTCAACGATTCTCATTCTTATTGCCGGATTAATTCTCTGATTCTGATAAATTACTAAGTATTCTTTTCCTATGATACCAAGAAAAACAAATGACGGCAGGTTTACAGTTAGAAATGCAATAGCAGATGATGCGAAACAATTGGAAAAGGTGCAATTATTATGTTTCCCCACTCTTTCGCGTGATGAGATTTTAACAGAGGCACATTTTGCCAATCATATAAAAATATTCCCTGAAGGGCAGATCGTTATTACTGACGGCGAAGAATTAATTGCTTCCTGTAGTTCGTTAAGAACAACATTCCCTTTCACCAAACACAGTTTTTTAGAGGCTACTGATAATCTTTGGATTACCAAAGCGCATAAACCTGACGGAGATTGGCTTTATTGTTTTGATATGGGCGTTTTACAAGCATACAGGGGGTTGAAATTATCGGCTGAAATGTATAATGCAAGAAAGGAACTAGCAAGGCTTTCAGGAATGAAAGGACTTTTTATAGAGGGTTTGGCAAGCGGCTACCAAAGGTATAAGTCAGAATTTACAATTCAGGAATATTGTGAAAAACTTAAAAATTATGAACTTACAGATCCAACTATAAGCCCGCAACGGAAAGCAGGATTTCATTGGGTAAAACCGCTTTATGGGTTTGTAAATGATCCGGCAGCAGGTAACTGCAGCATATTGATGGTCTGGACTGTTGAAAGTGTTTCGATTCAGGAATATATTGAAAAATGTAAAGATTAACAGTTTCAAATCTGTAAAAGTCGAATTAATTATAACTTAGAAACCTATTTCCTTGAATTTTTCACAGAGTGCTGAAGATTGCAATCAAAAAATCATCCAATAAACCTGAAAAAAGATAATGATTTTCCAGGTCGGAGCCTCACTTACGAAATAATAGGGATCCATTTATTTCGTAAGCGCTTTGGGTGATTAATTGTAAAATTTGAATTAATCGGGATAAGAATTACCACTATGAAAAGATTTTTATTTATTTTAATGATTATTGAAAATAATTACTTCCTTGTTAAAACTTATAATATTTAAATTCCTTATCATAAAGTCATTAGTAATTTTCATAAAT
>CAIPJU010000652.1 GCA_903865465.1 uncultured Bacteroidota bacterium | reverse complement strand
GGTGATGACCTTCTTGAATTTCTGTACCGCTTCCTTCATCTGGTTCTCAGACAAAACGGGAGTTGCAATGAAAACGGTTTCGTACTGATTCAACATAGTAATTAATTGTTTATTAGTTATATGAATTTGGATCGCAAAAGTACAATTATTTTGGTTTATACAAAAAATAAATATGAAAAAAATATTTAATTAATTATCATAAGGTTAGATGCCCTCTATCCTGCAATTTGATAATTATTAACAGTTGATATTCTCAGATGCCTTTTTGACTATATTTGTACACCTTTTTAATTGCAAACAGGCTCACCATTTTATGGAAAACTTCATAGTATCAGCGCGTAAGTACCGTCCTGCCAGTTTTGACATGGTGATCGGACAGGATTCAATTACTCATACACTGAAGAGTGCTATCAGGAATAACCATCTTGCACAGGCCTATCTTTTTTGCGGGCCAAGGGGGGTTGGGAAAACAACCTGCGCCAGGATTTTTGCCAAGACAATTAACTGCATTAATCTTGGAAGCAACGCAGAAGCGTGCAATGAATGTGAATCGTGCCATTCCTTTAATACCATGAGGTCATTTAACATACATGAACTCGATGCTGCTTCCAATAATAAGGTAGAGGATATAAGGAGTCTGAATGATCAGGTCAGGATTCCGCCGCAGATTGGAAAGTATAGCATATATATCATCGATGAGGTTCATATGTTATCAGCGTCTGCGTTCAATGCCTTTTTGAAAACCCTTGAAGAACCCCCGGCGCATGCTATATTTATCCTGGCAACAACCGAAAAGCACAAGATAATACCAACTATACTGTCGCGCTGCCAGATTTTTGATTTCAACAGGATCAGGATTGAAGATATTGTCAGGAGGCTCTCATTTGTGGCTGCTTCTGAGGGGATAACAGCTGAAGAAGAGGCATTGCACGTCATTGCGCAGAAGGCCGATGGAGCTATGCGCGATGCTTTATCGATATTCGACCAGATTGTAAGCCTTAGTGGTAAAACAATTAAATATACCGATGTAATTGAGAACCTAAATGTACTCGATTACGAATATTATTTTAAAATAGTCGATGCAGCTCTGACAGGGGATGTCTCTACAGTATTTATGACTTTTAATGAAGTTCTGGAGAAGGGATTTGACGGACATAATTTTATTTCAGGGCTCAATAGTCACTTTCGCGACCTGCTTGTATGTAAAGATGAATCAACTCTGATACTATTGGAAGCAACTCCTTCTGTGCGGCAGAGATTTCTTCAGCAAACGGTAAAATGCAGGGTTGATTTTATCTTCAGGGCACTTGAAACTGGTTCGAATTGTGAGCTTTCATATAAAAGCAGTAAGAATCAGAGATTGCATGTAGAACTATCCCTTATTCGTCTGTGCAGGCTTTCCGGTGATATGGCGGAATCAGTGGAAAAAAAAAAGCCTGACCTGAATCAAGTTGAAAATCCCGAAAGTGAAATCACTCTTCCATCAAAATCAGAGGTAATAAGACACGATGCGGCAACTTCTAATAATAATGTAATTAAGACCGATATTGCTCCTCATAAACTTGAGCCTGTAATTCCAAAAATAACAAAGTCTTTTTCAATAAAAGATGCTATTGCTGAAGATACTGACAGTTTTACGGGGAAAAGGGATAAAGATGAAGTTACAGCACACCCTGTTCATACTGAACCCAAAACAGAGTTTACACCTGCTACTTTCGACCATGCCTGGAAGGAGTTCCTTGTAAAAATAAACGGAGAAGGCACGAGGATAGTAAGTATGTTCAAATCGATTATCCCAGAGATTGCAGGTGATGAAAAAATTAAGATACATCTCAGCAATGCCGATCAAAAAGATACCTTTGTTCTGCAGTATAAGCACATGCTTAAGGCTTTTCTCGAAAGTAAATTCGATGTAAATGATCTCGATATAGAATCGGCAGTCGATATTGCCACTCATGAGGAGATACTTTATACCGATGAACAAAAGTGTAATTATCTTTTTGGTAAGTATCCGGCACTTAAAGATATAAAGAAGGTTTTTAACCTTGATATTAGCTAGATAATAAAATAAGCTTAACGAAAAAATGTATTAAAGATGGCAGGAATTCTGGTGGTTGAAGATGAGAATACAATGAGAGAGATGCTGCGAATAGCGCTTATCAGGCGTAAGTATTCTGTTTTTGAGGCAGTTGATGGAAAGGATGCAATCAATCACTTCAAACCTGCTGTGACTGATTTGGTTATAACCGATCTAATTATGCCTGAAGAAGAGGGTCTCAAAGTAATAATAAAGCTCAGGGAGCTTAAACCGGAGGTAAAGATTATAGCCATTTCAGGAGGGGGAATTGCCGGGCCGGAAAGTTATCTCGAGATAGCAAAGACCCTGGGTGCTGATGCTATTTTTTCCAAGCCTTTTGCCTTTAACAAACTCATAGCAACAGTCGAAGAACTGCTCGGCGGTACACAGGTGAACTAAATATGTATTATTTTTGCTATACTAATAATTAAAGTCATGCTTAAGAAAAAAATAGAAGAGATAATGAACAGGCAGGTTGAAAGAGAGGGTTTTTCTTCCAACCTTTATCTGGCTATGGCATCATGGGCAGAAACTAATGGACTTCCCGGAATGGCTCAATGGCTTTATACACAGGCTGATGAGGAAAGACTTCATATGCTGAAATTCATTAAATATATTAATGAAAGAGGTGGCAAAGCCGTCATTTCCTTATTTGAAAAACCACAACCAGATTTCCAGGATGCCCTTGCCCTGTTTAAAGAGGTACTTGCTCATGAAGAATTCGTGACAGAAAGTATAAATGAAATTGTTGCACTGACTCTTGAGGAGAAGGACTTTAATACTCATAATTTTCTGCAGTGGTTTGTATTTGAGCAGGTTGAAGAAGAATCATCGGCTCGCACCATTCTGGATAAAATCCGGCTTCTGGGTAATAATAATATGTATCAGTTCGACAGAGATATTATGAGTCTGAGAAAACCGGCGGCATCTGCTAAAACTCCTGCATGAAAAGAATTATCTGCCTGATTTCCGGGTTATTATTCCTGACCCTCATCTCTGCAGCACAGGAGCAGGTACTGATAAGAAATTCAAAGGTTTCTGGTAAGACACTGGCCGGAACCAAGGTAACAAGAATTTATCTGCCTCCTCCCGACAGGTTCCTGAAATCGCAGGGAGTTAAAGGCGGAGGTACCATATCAGTCAGCTACTCCGGTTTCACAACGGCGGCAAAAACATCTTTGGCATACGCCATCGCTATTCTGGAAAGCATCTTGCCTGCAGATACTAAAGTCAATATTGCAGCCAGCTTTGAACCAATAACAACTTCAGGGGTACTGGCAAGTTCATCAATAACAGGATATGCAACAGGCTGGTCAATAAATGCTCAGAATCCAATGGCATATTACCCGGTGGCCCTCGCTGAAAAAATTGCAGGGAAAAGCCTTCACAGTGATTCAGAGGCTGATATAAACCTGTCAGTTAATAGTACAATGAACTGGTACTTTGGAACTGACGGTAATACTCCCGTTCAGAAATACGATCTTGTGACCGTGGCCCTCCATGAAATTTGTCATGGACTGGGGTTCTATGACGGTATGGATGCTAATACCACCATTGGGTGGGATGATTATGGTAATATTCCCCTGATATTTGATTCATTTGTAGAAAATCTCCAGGGACAGAAAATTACTGATACCTTGCTGTTTCCCGACCGATCAGCATTATTAAAAAACCAGCTGACAGGTTTAAACCTTTATTTTAATGCCCCTTTGCTTTCTAATTATACTAATGGAGGCAGAGCAAAATTGTATGCACCAGCCGTATGGAGTTCCGGTTCCAGTATTTCGCATCTTGATGAATCGGCAACGCTTCAGATAAATTCACTTATGACCCCTTTTATTAATATGGGGGAAGCAATACATAATCCGGGTAAATTTACTTTTTCTATTCTGGGCGATCTTGGATGGATAAATACAAGAATTATTCATACTCCTCCCCACGATACTGAAAAACATCTGACAGCCATTCCTTTGTCTGTAACTATTAAATCTGATACCTTATACAAT
>CAIPJU010000651.1 GCA_903865465.1 uncultured Bacteroidota bacterium | reverse complement strand
GGTTCTGTATGCTCCGTAAAGAACACCAATGGTCAGCCAGCTAAGTCCGGTGATTTTGGCTTTAATTCCAAGACTGAACCAGAGATAGAAACAGACTGAAAATCCAAGGACGGGCACTATCAGGTGAAAAATATTTTTCCGTTCATTACGAATATAATAATGTATCAGGGATGATAGATTTACACCCATAAACGCAATTAGTGCACCAAAGTTAAGCAATTCAGCCCCAAGAGGATAGGTTAACAGAAATACTCCTCCAAGAGTCAAAGCTCCAACCAGAATAATATTGTTTGACGGGACCCTTGTTTTAGGATTAATGAAGGAGAAGAATTTTTTGGGTATCGCATTGTCTTTGCCCATTCCGTACAGGAGTCTTCCAGCACCAAGCTGTGCACCTGACCCTGATCCGATGGTTGCAACCAGAAGAGCAAGGTTAACCGTATGGAAAAGCCAAACTCCTCCGGCCTTGCCTGCAATAAAACAGAAGGCAGTATCCTGATCGGGGAAAGTAGTCTCGGGCCATATCATCTGAGCAAAATAAACCTGGACAGACGCCAAAACTCCTGTAATAATACATACTAGTACTGAAGCAAGGAGAATGTTACGTCGGGGATTATGAACCTCTTCCGAGAGCGTAGATATTCCATCAAAACCAATATAGGTCAGTACAGCGAGTGAAGCTCCTGCAGAAACAGAATGGAACGAAAAAGTCTTTGGATCATAAAATGGTCTTGTCCAATCTGCAATTCCGGCCGGAGGATTATGCAGAAGATATCTGACAGCTGCTCCGAGGAATAACACAATGACTATACCTAAACCAGTAGCAATAACGGTGTTTGTTCTTGAACTCGACTCGATACCGCGAAGGTTCATCCCTGTAAAAATTACTGTGAATGCAACAGCATAAACAGCAAAAGGAATTTCAGGAATTAAATTCATTGCAGCCTTGCTTATCCAGATTACGCATATTATCGGGTTCATGACATAATCGAAAATCATTCCCCAACCAACAAGATAACCAAGCGACGGGTGAATTTCACGGCTTACGTAAGTATAAGCGGAACCGGCACTCGGATACACATTTGCCATTCTGCCGTAACTTATTGCAGTGAAGAGCATTGCGAACATTCCAATAATTATTGTCGTAACGACATGCCCATGAGCCAGGTTTGCTGATGCTCCAAAAAGGGGCATAGGTGCAGTTGGTTGAATAAGTATTATACCGTACAGGACAAGTGAGGATAGACCCAGAACACGTTTAAGACCCGGTCCGTTATTTGAAGAAGCTGCAATGTCGCTCATAAGTTTCCTGATTGTTAAGTTGTGATAAAGATAAAAATTTAGCCTTCATAATAAAATTACCATCTCCATTTATATAAATAATTTATACCGGTTCCCGGCTATTGATTGGCTCACTCACCTTGTCGACCAGATATACAATTGATTTATAGGGTATTCCTGAATGTAAACTCAGTCCTGTTTCACAAGTCCTGCTGGTTGAATAACCATACCTGATACCTTCTTTCATTTGTTCTTTTAAATTCCGTAAACCATGGGCATTCAGTTCGGGATGGGTGAAGCCACGGTCGCCTGCAAATCCGCAGCAGTTCGATTCAGAAATAGTAACCTCAGTGGAGCAGATTTTTGCCAGCTCTTCCAGTTTTGTTTCAAGTCCCATTTTCTTCATGCTGCAAACTGCGAAAACAGCTACTGGGTCTTTAACGGGTGTAATTTTAAGATTTGGCAGGAGGTATGTTGAAATAAATTCAACCGGTTCGCAAAGTTTAAGAGTGCTTTTCATATTTTCTTTCATGGTAAAAAGACAGGGGCTCATATCGCAAAGCACGGGATATTCTCCAAAATTGCTAGCCTTTAAAAGTGCTGCTTCGAGCTCTTCGGATTTTTTATGACCGGCATCGGTAAAACCCTTGCTCATAAAAGCCATTCCGCAACAGAGATTATCCATGTTGTCGGGGAATATGACATCGTATCCTGCTTTTGAGGAGAGCTTTATTATTGTCTCTGAAAGCTGAAGATCTTCATTCATACCTTTCGATAATCCCATAGTCCGGTTTATGCAGGAGGGGAAATAGACAAATTTCCTGTTATTCTTTTTAATGCTGAACGATTCAGGTTTAATCTTTACTGATCCTGAAGGCATGAATTTATTCCAGAGAGGAATCTTATTAAATGATAATCTGCGCAGCACCTTCGAAATAAACTTCATCAGAAAATTTCCCAAAAGGGTATGGAAAAAGCTAATAACCTTTAATCCAATTCTTCCGGAAGCAGTTATTAAACTCATTCTTTCTGCAATCCATCGAGCCTTTTTTGCTGACCGTAATGAATTTTCAGCTCTGAGTTTTTTGATAAATTTCCCGGTATCAATCCCGACTGGACAGCTAACTGAGCATAAGCCATCGGTGGCACAGGTCTCATCGCCTGCATATCTGAATAAATTATTGAGTGATGCCAAAAGATGTTGCTTCTCGCCTGTTTTAGTCAGAGAACATATTTCCCTGTAAACTGCTATTCTCTGCCGGGGTGTCAGGGTCAATCCGGCGGAAACACATGAAACTTCGCAGAAACCGCACTCAGTACACTTATCAATCAATTCATCGGCAGGAGGCAAGGGTTTTAGGTTTCGCAGGTGAATGTTCAAATCAGAATTCAGAATGATACCCGGATTCAAAATATTATTAGGATCAAACAGGAGCTTGATCTTTTTCATTAGTTCATAGCCATCTTTTCCCCATTCCAGTTCAACAAAAGGTGCCATGTTTCTCCCTGTGCCATGCTCAGCCTTCAGAGATCCTCCAAATTTATTGACGACCAGAGCTGAAACCTCTGTCATCAGAAATCCATATCGCTCAACTTCCTCCGGTTTGCTGAAATCCTGGGGAAACACAAAATGCAGATTTCCCTCAAGAGCGTGACCAAATATAACCGCCTCGTTATATTTGTATTTTTGTAAAATATTCTGCAGATCAATTGTAGCCTCTGCAAGCACCTCAACAGGAAATGCAACATCTTCAATTATAACGGTTGTTCCTGATTTCCTCATCGCTCCGATAGCAGGAAAGAGTCCTTTACGGATATTCCATAATGACTCATATTCAGATGGTACATCGGTAAATGTTATCTCCCTTAGAACCGGAATTGATGCAATTGAATTACAGATTTTTTCAATATTAGCTTTTAATTCATCACTGTTCTCAGCAACAGTCTCTACAAGCAGGGCACAACTCTCTTCATCAAGACTCTTCAGGAACGAGGGCATCCCGCTTTTATTTTCAACTGACCTGAGCGCGGCCCTGTCGATCAGTTCAACTGCAGAAACTGCTTCATTCTTTAATAACTTAACTGCCTCACAACTATTCCTGATGCCCGGGAATATCATCAGGGAGCTTGCCCTGAAACGGTGAAGTATAACAGTCTTATAGCTGATCTCCGAAATAAATCCAAGTGTTCCTTCAGAACCAATTAACAGATGTTCAATAATATCGAAAGGATCCGTGAAATCCGTTAGTGCATTTAAGCTGTAACCTGTCGTATTCTTGATTTTATATTTATGCCTGATCTTAGAGGCAAGCATCTCATTCATTATGACCGACTTTGCGAGTTCAGAAAGGCCCTCGAGCAAACTATTATGGGAACTTCTGAATTGCTCCCTGCTTGTTTTGTCTCTTGTGTCCAGAACTGTCCCATCTGCCATTATGATCCTCATGCCTTCTACTGTTTTGTATGAGTTCTGAGCAGTTCCGCAGCACATTCCGCTGGCATTGTTTGCGGCAATGCCACCAATCATTGCAGAGTTTATTGAGGCAGGATCGGGACCAATTTTCCTTCCGAGAGGAGCGAGCAGACTGTTTACTTTTGCGCCGGTTAGTCCGGGTTGAAGTGTAATTTTATTGCCGTTTGCCTCTACGCGATACTTCTTCCAGTTACTACCGGCAATTACAAGCACGGAGACGGTAATTGCCTGACCGGAGAGGCTGGTTCCTGCAGCTCTGAATGTCGCTGGAATTAAAAGCTTCGAACACTCCCTGAGAATATGTGAAACTTCTTTTTCATTATCGGCCCTTATTACCATTTTTGGGATCAGACGATAGAAACTTGCATCTGTACCCAAAGCCAGCATGTTAAGAGAATCATGAAGAATCCTCCTCTTATCAATGATGCCGGTCAGACGATCGTATAATATCCTGTATTCTCCGGAGAGCATATTAATGAAATAACTGATTTACGATTTTAAATTATTTACCCTTCAGCTTCCAGATAACTGCATTTGCAGGTGAAACGGGATTGCTTCCAATAATTATTGCAGCATCTGTTGGAATGGGAATATCAAAGTTATTGTCGGTATAGTTTACTGCTACATAAAACCCATCGCGCCATTCCATGTAAATGCCTTTAGGAAGATCTTCAATTTTAGATCCGGCCCGTTTATATATTTCGCGTACCAACTGCCGTTCGAGAAGGCCATCATTTGTTGCGGCACCAATATAAGTAACTGATCCCCTGCCACATTTGCGGGTGATTGCGGCCGGCTTTCCCTTATAGAACTGATCAGAATAAGCAGCAAGTACATCTACCCCCTCCCCAGGCGACAGGACTTCGCTCCAGATATCCCATTTATAGTCACAATTATCAAAGTTAACAGTTCCTGTAGAACCATCTGGCAGCATATCGAAATATTCTATTGAGCTTCCTAAGAGTTTTTTCAAGGGTCCTGCCCATCCCGATTCAAAGAAATGACCATTCTTATCCTTGTAACCGCTTCTGCACGTAAGTATTAGATTTCCGCCATTTTCTGCATATTCCTGCCATTTCTTTACAAGTTCTTCATCGATAAGATCATAAGCCGGTGCGACCAGGAAGGGATATTTACTGAAATCATCCTTCTCTGAAATGAAATCCATTGGAGCAGCTGTCGATTTGACAGCGGAGGTATAGTTATTCCTGAACTTCCAGGTGTTCCATTTAGCAGTTTGAGGCTGGATATCAAGATCCCACATAACGTCATGGCTCCAGAGAATCCCGGTCTTTATTTTTAAAAGTGTTTCCGGCATTACTGCTGTTGAATCATACTGAGTCCGCAGCTTTTTTATATCATTGATTGCCTGAACAAATTCCCTGCCTCCCTGAGAAAGGGTTACACCATCGGTTCCAACGATTCCATCATGATACATTTCGCTGCTGAAAAGAGGATGCCGGTAGCGATAAGTGCATACAAATGAACATCTGCCTGCAAATGCCTGCATCAGCCACATATGGATTACGCCTGGTTCAGGCTGTGGATTGATTGGCGCCCAGTTTACCTGTCCGGGTTGAAGCTCCATAATCCCTGTTACTCCGTTAATCGGCCTGTAATAATCGCAGGCTTCATAAATCTTGTAAGGGACCCCGGTCCGGAAATTATCGCCTCCCAGTTCATTTCTTCCATTGATGGGATACATTGTAAAGGTGGGAAAATCGAGGTGATCGGACCGTCTGGGATCGGATTGGATGGTGACATTGGTGTAATTGCTAGTTATCCATTGAGATGGCAGAATATATTTCCTTATGATATCGGCCTGCCGGTTAAGAAAACGGGCAGTAATATCTGCGGTGAACCTTCTGAAATCGAGAACAGCATGAGGACTAAGTTTATCTTCATTATTCATTAATTCATCAGGGATGACAACCTGATCGAAATTATCATAGCGTGTGCTCCAGAAGCTTCCGCCCCATGAATCATTCAGTTTATCAATAGTTTTATACTTATCCTTCAGCCAGTTGTGAAAAACCGTTTTCGCCGATGGGCTGAAATCGGCAATGGCAGGCGGTTCATTGTCGACCTGCCAGCCTAAAATCCTTTTATCACCTTCATAATGTCTGGCCATAGCACTGACTATTTTGTCAACATACATCAGGTAGACCTCATTACTAAGTGAGGCATTCCCTCTTAGTCCATGCTCTTTCCTGTTGCCATCGAAGCCTGTAAGGTAAATCTCAGGATGATTTATACCCATCCAGGCAGGTGGACAGGCCGAAGGGGTACAAAGAATAACTTTTAGTCCGGCTTTTGACGCCTTATCAATTGCTTCATCGAGCCAGACGAAATCGAAGAAGCCCTCCTTCGGTTCGAGCTGAGCCCAGGAAAATTCCGCAAAATGTGTAAACTCAAAGCCAAAGGCAGCCATGTTTTTAAAATCCCTTCCCCATTGTTCTTTTGGCCATTGTTCAGGGTAATAGTATGCTCCTATTGGCATAAGCTCCTTTTTTTGGAAAAAGGCTGAGCTGTTCAGCTTTTTTTCTGTTTTGGATTTTGTAATGCCAGGCCTCTTAGATGACTCATCATTGCAATTAGTCATGCACAACAGAATGAAAAAGCATAATAAAATTTGTCGCAGGGAGATTGTTTGTTTTCTTTTCATAAAATCCATAAATTAATTCTCAGGTAATTTCCCTATGCTTCTTCTGTATTAACAGCAATTTTGTCTTCGGTTGAGAGAAGTCGTGAATTGTCAAATTCTCTCATAATGTTTTTATTATTCCCTCTTTTTAACAAAATCAAAGCAGCACAGGGATTAAATCTGCAATTTACAAATATGCTTTTTACATATGAGGAAAATGCTGATTTCTTGCAAAAAGTGTAAAAATTAAACTCTTACCTGCAATCCTAAGTGTAATTGTCTAATTTTGCAGCACTGTATCGGAAAAAATTATGGATAAATCGGAAGAGCTGGTATATTCCAGGAATGTTGTTGAATTTGTTGCTGTTGCAAATGAGTTCTGCAAATATGCAGAACATGCTGGCGAACTTAAGGGTGATGACCTGCTTAGGATACTTCAGCGTATTTTACCC
>CAIPJU010000650.1 GCA_903865465.1 uncultured Bacteroidota bacterium | reverse complement strand
CTGCAGAATACCTCTTCTACCTTGTTGATATTCCGTAGGTAGACAATCTGATTTTCCCTAATCTCAGCGAGTTCTCCAATGCCGATGCCGTCACCCTTTAAATTAAAGGGAAATTGAATTGTATAACCCGGACCAACAGGCTGGTTATCGATCACAAAGAAATTATGGTCGTAGGCTCCGGCATCAATCACATTTTTACCGGTATTTTTAATAGTATGGGTAAGGATAAGTTCAGGACTTCCCTCAACAAGCGTAACTTTCTTGGTATAATTATAGGACCACTCATCATCATTCAGATCCTGTGTGAACTGAACGCTGTTTGGAGAGGTTAAGGTTCCCCATTTTCCGCCATTCATAAGTGGATATAACCTGTGAAAGTCATATGGTTCATTATCAGGCTTCAGAAGTATGCCTACACCCGGCTTCAGGAACTTGCTGCCAGGGCTTACTCTGTCATAATCGGGTGAGCCAAATTCTTCAACAGGTCCCATGATAACATCATGTATCTGAGGATGGTATTCCCCAAACCACTTCCCAAAATATTGATGACCATTAAAAACTAGGCTTGGCATATTGCCTGACCAGTCGAAACGAACTCCCCGGTAATAACCCTTGTCAGGGTCGGGGAACAAAAGTTTTGCCCTGATAAGACCGTTGCTTATCACAGTACCAGGAAATCTTGAATGGAGCCTTTTTCCCACGCTTATACCCGGACGCAGATAATATATTCTTTTCATAATTTCAAAATATCATCGAATAATTATTAATAATCGAATAAAATTAAGAAAAAATCTGAATACCGGTTTTAACAGTTAGAAATATGATTTATAAAAGACCAATAAAAAACAATCTGATATCATGCCACTTATCCGAACCGTTTCGTAAATTTGTGAGAAGCCCTTAATAAAATCATAATTTTAATCCACTAAAATTCCCTCATGGTATGAATAAATTATCACGAAGACAATTTTTCGGTATGAGCGCACTTGGAGCAGGCTCTCTCTTAATGGCAGGTAAGTTACCAGCTTTTGCAGCTCCGGCGTTATCATCAAAACCTGTAAGGTTACCGCTTGGTTTCCAGGTATGGACCATCAGGGAGATGCTTGCAAAAGATTTCCCAGGAACCCTTAAGATGATGGCATCTCTTGGTTACCAGACAGTTGAAATGTGTTCTCCTCCCGGGTATGAATCCCTCGGGTTTGCACCTCTGGTTAAAATGAAAGGCTCAGAGATGAAACGGATAATCACTGAATCGGGTCTGAAGTTAGAGAGTACACATTATGGTATGGATGAGCTCCGGAACCACTTGAGTGAAAGAATTGACTTTGCCCTCGAGTCGGGTCAGAAACAGATGATATTATCGAGTTTCGGATTACCTGAAAAGGCTTCGCTAAACGATTGGCTCGGTGCAGCTGATGAATTGAACGGTATAGGCATGAAAACAAAAAAGGCGGGCTTACAACTGGGTTACCATAATCACCATATGGAGTTTGAAAAAATCGGGGAGACGCTTATTTATGACGCACTAATGAATCAGTTCGATCCGAACTATATAAGAATGCAGTTCCAGGTTGCTGTTATAAGTATTGGTTATAAAGCAGTGGATTACTTCAAAAAATATCCCGGAAGGTTTATCTCGGCCCATCTCGCCGACT
>CAIPJU010000649.1 GCA_903865465.1 uncultured Bacteroidota bacterium | reverse complement strand
TAATCTACTTTCTGATCATCCAATCCGGGGACAATAACTGCAATTGAAGCTGAATTCATGAAACGCCTTTGGCTTAAGAATCGGTTTTGTGGCCTTAAAGAATTTCTTTTTAACCGCAAAGGGCGCTGAGTAGAAGCAAAGGACACAGAACGGTGTATACCGGCCTGTCAATTAATTCCATAGTTATTTTCAACGTCGATTGCAGGAATCTTTTCTCATCCGATAGCGCGCTAAGGAGTATTGTAATAAGTTACCGGCAAATTTAATTGTTTAAAAGTCATTGCCGGAATTCACTTTAGAGTTGATGTTTATAGAAACAAAGCAGTGCCTCAGACTGCAAGAGGGCACTGCTCTGAATTAGTTCCTGCGCTTATTCGGAGAAAGTGATTTCAGGTGGGCCTGTTACACCAGCCCTCCCCATTGCTTCCTTTAATTCAGGGGATTGTCCGAATTTAATTCCCTGATCTTTAGTCTGCCAGTCAGTAATGACAAGCACTTCATTCTGATTTGTGAAGTTGCGGAATACATGTGAGCCGGGTGAACCCAACGATTTACGAAATGGTTCTACCTCTTCAAAGACGACTTTCCATTTATCAAAATCGGCAACTGTGTGCCTTACATACATCTTTACCATTTGATTACTGATTAATGATTACCTACTCATAAGGCTTTTCGGATCCGCCCCGTTTTATCCTGTTTTCTGGTCTTCAGGTTTAAAAAACTATATAGCATGAGTCTTGAAGTTTCCTTTATTTGCAGTGAACCGAAATAGCAATTATTGTCTTCTCTCTTCAATTATCTTCCTGATGCCCGTCTCCTTATTAAACCCAATAATCGCGAACAACTACCATTAAATTCCAAAATAATTATCAGTTAAATAGAATCATTCTAAATAACAAATGAATTTGTCAATTTGTTCGTGATAAAAATCGCGGTTATTTCTGACAGATAAGTCGGGAAAGCAGATCCGGTTTATTTCAACTTCAGAGCAAAGCAATTTTGAATGGTCCCGTTTAGCCGCAGAGGGCGCTGGGCAAATGCAGAGATCGCAAAGAAAAGTATTTGCTATACTTTCCCTTGCGACCCCTTGTGATCTTCTTCCTTTACCTTTTAATTATAATCAATTTGTGCCGCGCCAGATAATATCGTATTTATTGCCAAGCAGGTCATCATACCAGATATCTATTTGGTTTAGTGCAGCTATGTCGAATGGAGAATCAAACTTAATTGCTGAAATGTCTGTTGTAGCAGCCATATTCGGGCTGTTATACAACTGATGATAACTAATATCGGCAAATTGAACCATCACCTGTGTTAAAATACTGGCAGGATTTACCGCAGTACCATCGGGAAGCTTATACTCAAAAGAGAGTGATGTGAGTTTCCCATCACTGTTTGTATGCAGGGTAGGAGCGATAATGACTAAATTATATTGCACATCGATATTGGAATAATCGAGAGTATATTTATTGGTACCATCAAGGGTTAGGGTATAGGTCCCCATTTTGAATGGAAGAAAGGCAGTCCCCCACGGAGCGCCCTCTGGTGCACCTGTTTGCCGGTTGAACGAAGAGGTAAACCCTGCATTGCCTGAATTGAGCATAAAACCCCATGTAGATATATCATTATAGGGGCTGTCTGCCGGACCTGATAGTGTAATATTCCCGTTAGAAAAAGTTAGTCCTGACCCTCCGTCAATATCAACGGAATAGTTGATAAATGAATGGGCATTATCGGTGAGAACAGGGAGTGATTCATTCAAACCCCATTTCCCGCTGTATCTTGCATATTTACTGTATACCACCAGTTGTTTTTTAGATAACACATCTGGGATACCATCATTATCAGCATCTATGTTTTTTGCTATAGATGCATAATAACTTCCAATAACCTTCAGAGTATTAATTTCTTCAGGTGTAATAATAATTTCATTGCCAAAGGGATCATGAGAAGGAACGACTGCATTGCCCACTAAAGTAAGTGTTGATAAATCGATTGAGGTATTCTCTCCGTTAGTGAGACTTCCAAGTGGAAGCATATTCAAGCCCTGGGAAGACAAATTACCAATGTACTTATTATTTGAATCCAGGAATATTAAGGCAATTCCGCTACCGAGTTTGCCGGAAACGGTAAATGAACCATTCACAATATCATAGAGTTGAGAGTAGTTGTTGCTGAAAACAAGCACTTTGGTGGCATCGGAAAGTGATAATGCATTGTCAGAATTAGCATTTAAACTTTTAGCCTGACTTCCCGGAATATTCCCTTTAATGTTAATTCCTTTACTATTCTGGTCATTATTTTTATTGCAACTGACAACCATTGCCGCAATAGCAAACATTATTATTAGTTTTTTCATAGTTAATTAGAATAAGATTCAGAAAATTCCCCCCAATTTAAGATGTCTGGTCAAGTTCAAGTTCCAGTATAAATATATGCTTATTGATTCT
>CAIPJU010000648.1 GCA_903865465.1 uncultured Bacteroidota bacterium | reverse complement strand
TGGAGGAGAAAGTAAATTCCCTGATCTCTGCAGCTGAAGTTAGAGATTGGTTTTCAACCGGGAATGAAGTGCTTACTGAAGCAGCTATTTTACTCCCCTCAGGTAATACAAAACGTCCCGACAGAATAATCTTCAGGCAAGGGAAAATAGTCCTGATCGACTTTAAATTCGGAGAGGAACATAAGCGTTATGCCAAGCAGGTCGAAATCTACCGCGGCCTGATTGCCGGAATGGGATATGAGAATATTGAAGCAAAAATATGGTATGTCGACAAGAGTAAAATTGTTACGGTCTGATGGAAATTTTTGAAAAAGATAAAAAAGTGTTTCCATGGGGAAGCAGCAGAAGATTTAATTCTTATGCCGACCATTTCAGACGGATGTATGGTTCAAGAGTCCAGAAAGTATCGATTGATGCCGGGTTTACCTGTCCAAACCGTGACGGCACTAAAGGATTCGGAGGTTGCACCTACTGCAATAACAATGCATTTAACCCATCTTATTGCCTTCCTTCAAAATCTGTTAGCATGCAGATCAGGGAAGGCATTGAATTCCACAGGAAACGATACAAAAGTTCTGGTTCATATCTTGCCTATTTCCAGGCTTACTCAAACACCTATGCCAGCCTTGACATCCTCAGGAGTCTTTATGAGGAAGCCCTGGCCTATCCCGGAGTAATAGGAATTATAATAGGAACACGTCCCGATTGTGTGGATTCTGAGAAGCTTGAATATCTGAAGGATCTTTCACGGAAATACTACGTGGCTGTAGAATATGGTATTGAATCGTGTTATAACAGTACCCTCGAAAAGATTAATCGCGGACATACCTTCAAAGAGGCTGTTGAAGCGGTAGAGAAGACGGCAGCCCTGGGAATCAACACCGGCGCTCATTTTATCTTCGGACTCCCGGGCGAAACCAGGCAGCAGATGCTTGATTCTGCTGATATTATTTCAAAATTGCCGCTCACAACGGTTAAGTTCCATCAGCTGCAGATTATTCAGGGAACAACTATGGAGAAGGAATTTGAGGAAAACCCTGGTGCTTTCCATCTTTTTTCATGGGAAGAGTATCTTGGTTTTTTCATTCAGTTTCTCGAACGACTCAATCCCTCCATTGTGGTTGAACGTTTTACTGGTGAAGCACCTCCTCGTTTTTTGAAAGGCCAGCCATGGGGTAAGAAGAGAACTGATCAGATTGTTGGTCTCTTCGAAAAGAAGATGGAAGAACTCGAGACCTGGCAGGGGAGGCTTTACAGAGCTCAGTGAAAGACAGAAGTCGGAAGACGGCAGTCGGAAGACGAAAGACAATTGCTTGATTTAAATTAATCTGATATATGGAATATTTCCTCGAAAGGATTGCAAAGCAACTCTATTCGGAATTTGGTAATACACTGAACCGGCATTGCCTTGTCTTTCCAAGCCGCAGGGCAGGTCTTTACCTCCTGAAATATCTTTCCGTCTGTATAAATAAACCTGTTTGGGCACCGCCGATTCTGACCATCAATGACCTCTTTCGCCAGCAGAGCACTCTCCAGATTGCAGGAAATGAAGTACTCCTTTTTGAACTTTATAAAGTATACAGGCTAACAAAGGAAGTACCTGTCAGCTTCGATGACTTTTTCTTCTGGGGCGACATGCTGCTGAATGACTTCGATGATATTGACAAATATCTTGTTGATGCTTCGTTATTATTCCGTAATATTAAGGATCTAAAGGAGATAGATCAGATATTTGGAGGGCTGACTCCTGAGCAGGTTGAGATAATAAGGAGGTTCTGGATTAACTTTAACCCGGCTAAGGCCACCGAAGAAAAAGAGGGTTTCAAAAATATCTGGTCAATACTGCATGCAATTTATACTGATTTTGCAAAGTCGCTCCGGGGAAAAAACCTTGCTTATGAAGGAATGATCTTCAGAGATGTTGCCGAGCGGGGTGAAGTGGGGTTTCTTTCCGGGACAGGTTGGGATATGGTCCATTTTATTGGTTTTAACGCTTTGAACAGATGCGAAAAAACGATAATGAGCAGATTGAAAAAAGATGGGAAGGCACGGTTTTACTGGGACTATGATAACTCATATATCAGGGACGGACAATCTAATTCGGCAGGATTTTTTATGCGCGATAATTTAAAGATGTTCGGCAATGATATGTCATCTGACTGGAACTACAATACCGTTTTGTCGTCTCCTTTAAAATCAGCAAAAAGATGTGTCATAGCTACCTCTTCCGATGTGGCTCAGGTGAAGCTGATCCCCGATCTGATTGATGAACTTGCCGACATAAACCCCGACAACTCCCACCATACTGCAGTTGTACTGGCCGACGAAAACCTGATCATGCCTGTCCTTTCAAGTCTGCCTGTCACAACCGGCGACATCAATATCACCATGGGATATCCCCTCAAGGAGACAAGAGTTTATACCCTTGTGCGTCACCTTATGGATTTGCAGGGCAGATCAGCAATTTCCGGCAGTGGTATGGCCTTTGCCAGCAGGGAAGTCATTGACATCCTAAGGCATCCGCTTGTAAGAATTCCGGCTGGTGAAGCCTGTGAAAAGATCCTCGCAATGATTACCACGAAGAATCTTGCATGGGTATCTTCCGCTGCTTTTTCTGATAACGAAATATTGAAACATATTTTTACAAAACCCGGCTCTCCGTCGTTGTTGTCAGATTATTTTAAGGATATTATGTCGCTGATTGTTTCACAGAGGCCTGGATCTGAAGAACTATCAGGTAAAGACTATGTGCAGGAAAACATTACAAATGAGTACATCTACAGGGTGGTGCTTTCCCTTAACAGGCTGGAATCGATCATTGGCAGTTCGGAGGTTATTCTCAGTAATGAAACTTACATGAGAATCCTCGACAGGTTGCTGAGAATGCAGTCTGTCCCTTTCTCAGGAGAACCCTTGTCGGGAGTTCAGATAATGGGGATTCTGGAAACCAGGGCCCTCGACTTTAAGAATCTTATTATTCTTTCTGTAAATGAAGGAGTTCTCCCTTCAGTTTCAGCAGGCTCATCATATATACCTTTCAGTCTGAGAGAAGCCTTTGGCCTTCCATCGGTTAATCACCAGGAATCAATATATGCCTACCATTTTTACAGATTGCTGCACAGGGCAGAAAATGTGACACTGGTTTATAACTCAAATCCAGAGGGACTGAGAAGCGGGGAGATGAGCAGGTTTATTACCCAGATGAAATATGACGAAGATTTAAAACCTGAGTTTACCGATCTGAAATTTGAGATCAGGACTCCCGGTATAATTCCCGAAAGCCTCGAAAGAACAGAAGAGCATAACAGTAAGCTTATAGCCAGGTTCTCGGATGGCAGAAGGCTTCTCTCTCCTTCAGCAATCAATACATGGCTTGCATGCAGGATGAAATTCTTTTATCGTTATGTGAATGAACTTAAGGAACCTGAAAATATTTCAAATGATTTATGTTCTCTTTTAGAAACAAAGTCAAGAAATGTTATTACTTGCTGGATTGATGAATCAGGAACTATTAGTTTTGAAACAAATATTATTTCAGTTACTAAAAATTTATCTTATGAT
>CAIPJU010000647.1 GCA_903865465.1 uncultured Bacteroidota bacterium | reverse complement strand
TAAATGATTAATACATTCATGGTTGCAGCTATTTGAATGATATATATCTTTTCATTCTTTTTGTATATTCTATGTAAGTTTCACCATATTGCCTTTTGAGATTTAGAGTATGCTGCTTTTTCAAGGTTCGTAACTTTGAAAATTATTGATTCCAGAGTTTCGAATATCAAAATCGAAACTGGAATAATATAGTCCAATTTTATTCCAGTTTCGGTTTATGAAAAACAAGTTGCCATTTCTGGTGTTTCCACTCCAGGTGATGAATTTGCCAGTTTCGACAAAATTAGATTATCAAGATAGGAGTATTAAAAGCTCACCAATATCCCAAGGCCAAAATTAAAAAATGAGGAAGTTGACTTTCCTGAGGAGGAGGAGGCATCCTGTTTTGCTACCAAATCTCCATATCCCAGTGTAAAATCAAGACCGACCCTTTTTACGAAGAAATATGTTGCCCCGGTTCCCAGGTACCATCCTGAAAGATTAGTCGTGGATGAAGTCCCGTCCCCCATTTTAAAACTACCAAAGCCTACTTTCGCTTCACCAAAAGGAATAAATTTCTTTCCTTCCGAGAAATAGTAACGAACCGTAGGACCAATAAAAAACAGTGAGAAAGTACTATTAGAGTTGCTTTCTTTATTCGAAATGAGATTCGTACTAAGAAAAATGCCTCCTGACAATTTATTGGTTATCCCATAATTGATCGAAGGCATTGATGAAAGGGCAATAGTTGGAGAAGAGGCATTTAATGAAGGACCAATAGAGAATGACGTAAAGTCAGTTTTGGGACTTCCATACGAATCGGTATACTTCGTACTCCCTGCCTGAAATGAAGTAATGTTCAATCCATTGATGAACCAATTGCCCTTTTCGATTTGGGCTGAAACTGTTAATCCTGCCATCAGTAGAATTAACACGAGAAACGAGATTTTCTTTTTCATCATAATTGCGTGTTAGTTTACATTGTTGTCCGACAAAACCGATTATGGTAACCAAGAAATTTACGAATATTATTTGACAAATGCAAATTGCAGGATAGGAATTGCTGTTCTTTGATTTACAGTCTATTTAAATAAAGAGATCAATAATTTTCCCAAAACAACATTAAACATTTTTAAAACGTCATAAGAAAGGGGTAATCTGATTAATAAAAGTTCAAACCATCTCATTCTGCCTGCTGAAAACAACGACTTAACATTTTTTAATTAAATCATGGCTAATGAAACAATTCAAAATGCTATTTTCGTAACCGTTTTTAAAGAACAATAATTAATTATCTATTGGATTATGAATCAGACATTGGATATCAGAGAACTTAACGAACGAATTCAGCGCGAAAGCTCATTTGTAGATCTTATCTCCATGGAGATGAACAAGGTAATTGTCGGGCAGAAACACCTGGTCGAAAGCTTATTGATCGGATTACTTTCCGATGGACACATCCTGTTGGAAGGTGTGCCGGGGTTGGCAAAAACATTGGCTATCAATACACTGGCCAACACAATTGATGCAAAATTTGCCAGAATCCAATTTACTCCTGACCTTTTACCTGCCGACTTGATTGGAACAATGATCT
>CAIPJU010000646.1 GCA_903865465.1 uncultured Bacteroidota bacterium | reverse complement strand
GTACTGATGCGAAGGGCAGCTGAAGTTGAAAAGCTAAGGGGCAAAAAGCCGGATCACCTTTATAAGGACTGGAGAAACCTCATTGATAATAAAGAAGTTGACGTAGTTATTGTTGGTACTCCCGACCATTGGCATTGTCTTCAGATGGTTGCTGCCTGCCAGGCAGGCAAAGATGTTTATTGCGAAAAGCCAATAGGCAGGACTATCGAGGAGTGCAATATTATGGAAGCGGCTGCAAAAAAATACAAAAGAGTAGTTCAGGTAGGGCAATGGCAGCGAAGTGATCCTCACTGGCTCGATGCAGTGAATTTCATTCAGTCAGGCAAGCTGGGAAAAATCAGGCTTGTAAGAGTCTTTTCATATCAGGGTTGGTGCCCCTCAATTCCTGTTCGTCCCGATGAAGCGGTTCCAGAAGGAGTTGATTATGATATGTGGCTCGGACCGGCAACCAAACGTCCCTTCAACAGAAACCGTTTCCATTTCACATTCAGATGGTTCTGGGATTATGCCGGCGGACTGATGACCGACTGGGGTGTACACCTTCTCGATTACGCTCTCTTTGGAATGAACGTTACCACTCCTAACTCGGTTATGGCAATGGGTGGAAAATATGGATACCCGACCGATGCTTGTGAAACCCCGGATAGTCTCCAGACTATTTATGAATTCGATGGCTTTAATGTTATGTGGGACCATGCAATAGGTATCAATGACGGAGCTTATGGACGCAACCATGGATTAGGCTTTGTCGGCGAAAACGGAACACTTGTTGTCGATCGTGACGGGTGGGAAGTCATTCCTGAGGTAGTAAACGGAACTACAAGGATGGAAGCCAGCCCTTTGAAAAAAGGTACTGGCCAGGGTCTCGATAACCATGTGAAGAATTTCCTCTCCTGTATTGGGACACGTAACCCTAAAACCAATGCAAGTATTGAAATAGGCGCCCATATTGCTAAATTTTCAGCAATAGGCAACATCGCCTATCGCACAGGGAAGAAACTGATTTGGGATGGATCTAAATTTACCAACGATACCGATGCAAATAACTTCCTGGTTCCGAATTACAGGGAACCATGGGTTTTACCTAAAGTTTAATTAGCCCATTATCCGAAAATGAGATTCGTCTTAAGCATTCTGGTTTTTACCCTACTCAGCTCCTTCCAGTCTATGCTGGCTCAGGGTGTAAGCTGCCAGCCTGCAAACCTTCGCTGCGAATACCTTGTCAGTCCGGTGGGTATTGATGCCCTGCCAAGGCTCACCTGGCAGCTTAACGACAACAGGCACGGTGCTCTTCAGAAAGCTTATCAGATTCTTGTCGGTTCCGATTCCGCATCTGTGGCCGGTGGAAAAGGCGAAATGTGGAATTCGGCAAAAGTCGGCTCGGACAAGATGCTTGTCACATATGGGGGATCAAGCTTGAAAGCCTTCACTAAATATTGGTGGAGTGTCAGGGTCTGGGACAAGGATGATATTGAGTCTTCTCCTGTAGTTTCAGCTTTTGAAACCGGCATGATGGGCGCAGGCAATTGGAAAGGTTCCTGGATCAGCGATGATAACGGGATTGATAAAAAAGAGGCTCCTTATTTTCGAAAAGAATTCAAAATAAAAGGAAAGATAAAGTCAGCAAGGGCTTATATTGCTGTTGGTGGATTATATGAACTTTACCTCAATGGTAATAAGGTAGGAGATCACATGCTCGATCCGATGTACACCAGGTTCGATCGGAGGAATTTGTATGTATCTTATGATATTACTTCTCAGATAAGAGAGGGGATGAATGCAGCCGGTGTTCTTTTGGGCAATGGCTGGTATAATCACCAGTCAACTGCAGTATGGTTTTTCGACAAAGCTCCATGGCGGAACAGACCTGCATTCTGTATGGACATTCGTATTACCTACGATGACGGCTCGGTCGAAACCTTGGTAACTGATAATAGTTGGAAAACCTCCACCGGCCCACTGATTTTCAATAGTATATATACCGGAGAACATTATGATGCCCGTCTGGAACAAGAGGGATGGAATAACCCTGGTTTCAACGATTCACACTGGAAACCTGCTGCCAACAGGGCAACTCCATCTCAAAAAATTGTTTCTCAGCAGCTTCATCCCATACGCCTGGTTGACAAAGTTCCAGCGGTAGGTGTTAAAAAACTTAATGACACAACCTGGGTTTATGACCTTGGAAGAAACATAGCAGGAGTTTCGCAGTTTTCAGTTGAAGCTGTGAGAGGAACAGTTTTCCATTTAAAGCATGCGGAGCGGATAGATTCCACAGGAAGAGTTGATCAGGCGAGTATTATCGTGCATTACAGGCCAAAAGATGATTCCGATCCTTTTCAAACCGATATTTTCATAGCTGGAGGCAAAGGCATTGAGAAATTCATACCTCACTTTAACTATAAAGGATTTCAATATGTTGAAGTTACAAGCAGTAGGCCTGTAAACCTTACTCTCGAAAACCTTTGCGGCTACTTCATGCACAGCGATGTGCCACCTGCAGGAAAGATTAACACTTCAAATCAGACCATAAATAAAATCTGGGAGGCTACTAATAATTCATACCTCTCAAACCTGTTTGGCTATCCTACTGATTGCCCCCAGCGTGAGAAGAATGGATGGACAGGTGATGGACAGATAGCGTCCGAAACCGGGCTCTACAATTTCGATGGAATAACAATATATGAAAAATGGCTGGCCGATCACCGCGATGAACAGCAACCGAACGGCGTTCTGCCGGCTATTATCCCAACTGGTGGCTGGGGCTACCACTGGGCCAACGGTCCCGACTGGACAAGCACTATTGCCATTATACCATGGAACATTTACCTGTTTTATGGTGATTCACGCCTTTTAAATGATTGTTACGACAATATTAAGAGATATGTCGACCATATTACTCTTATCAGCCCATCGGGACTGACCACCTGGGGATTGGGAGACTGGATTCCGGTTAAGTCGGAAACTCCTGTTGAGCTTACCTCTTCGATTTTTTATTTCACAGATGTTTCTATACTCTCGAAAGCTGCTGCCATGGCTGGAAGGGAAGAAGATTATAAATATTACTCAGATCTTGCAGTGAAGATCCGGAAGGCAATAAATGACAAATATCTCAACAGGTCAGCTGCAATCTATGCTAAGGGTTTTCAGACAGAATTGAGTTTTCCGCTTTACTGGGGTGTTGTACCTGAGGAAATGAGGGAAAAGGTTGCCGCAAACCTTGCAAAAAGGGTCATTACCGATAATAATCATCTCGATGTTGGCTTACTTGGTTCGAAATCAATTCTTTCAGCGTTGAGTGATAATGGTTATGGCGACCTGGCTTACAAACTGGCTTCACAGGAGACCTTTCCCTCGTGGGGTTACTGGATTGTGGACGGAGCCACAACTCTGTATGAGAACTGGAGAGTGGGTAAGAAAGATGATGCTTCCCTCAACCATATAATGTTCGGAGAAATCGGGGCATGGTTCTTTAAAGCCCTTGGTGGAATAAAACCTGATCCACAGCAACCCGGATTTAAAAACATATTATTGAAACCTCTTTTTGCCGAAGGCTTAAGTTATTCTTCTTCAAGCCATAATTCACCCTTTGGCGAGATTGAATCAGGATGGGTGAGGAAAAATAAGAGTGTGGTTTATTCTGTCCGGGTGCCGGCTAATTCGACGGCTGACCTTACCATTCCAACAAATTATTCAATACGAAAAACCAGTTTGCACGATACAGGGGAGGTAATAGTCCTGAAAACCAATCCCGATGGTTCTTCTCATCTCGCCGCCGGGAATTATGAGTTTGTTTTAAGCAGAAAGTAGGATTCTCACCCTCCTTCAGCTGATCTGCTGAAGAGGGAAAAGGTCTGCATTACATTTTCAACATAAGTTTTTGAGACAGGAATATCTATTATGGATGGATCATCGAGTTCGAGACGAAGACCATCCTTCTCTTTTCGTATTACCTTAACCTTATCGAAATTGACCATATACGATCTGTGGCACCTTACTATTACTGATCCTGCAAAATTCTCCTCCATCTTCTTCATGGTATCGCGCAGAAGGTATTTTGAGATCTTCCCCTTATTCAGGTAGCAGATACTAACATAGTTTTCAGTCGATTCAATGTAAAGCAGGTTTTCTTTCTTCACGGAGAACTTAAGCACCGACTTTTCATCGTAGAAAGGAATCATATCCCTGGTATTTCCTGAAAACGATTGGATATCGGCCATCCTTTCGATCTGCTCCTTCTTATCCTGCCACGAAAAATAGAGCCATGATACAGAATACGGAATGAGCAGGACCAAAGCTGTGTTTTCAGCCGATACCCTTATCAGGTCGGTAAATTCGCGGGAATCTTTTAAAACGGAATGTTCGAACAGAGTATAGAACAATGCCATGAACATTATTTCTCCGGCAATCCATGCGAGATATTGCAATGCATTAATGGCATGTATTTTACATACCTGGTACATTATTACCCTGCTTATAACTACTACCAGGACACCGGTGAGGATTACAAGGCTTGAATAGGTAAAAAACTGAAGTCTTGTTACATTATACCATTTGTCGGCGCCAAAAGGAGAATAGATATTGATAAATACAAGCGCAAATACCGAAGTGAAAGCTATCAGTCTGGTAATGTTCTTCTTCTCAAAGAGATAGTGAGGCAGAGGTCTCTGAATGTCGGGTATTGTTCTCATATTGTCTACTGCAAAATTAATTTTTTATTTCTTATGTGTAAGTTTTTGAACCCTGTGGAAAAAACTAATGAATAATTTCGTCACATATTTTTGAATTTCGTCACTTATTTCAAAGTTACGTCCCCTGAGGCCCCGATGCAACACAAAAATTTGTAAGGTTCAAATGACGGTTTTTTCTTTGCAGAAAAAGTAAAACTGTCATCATACTATGGGATATACCGGAAAACATAATGAATTGAAATCTATCTTCAATCCTGGTCTCAGGGAAATATCTATTCCGGGTTCAGAAATGAAAATCATGAATGAGCTTTTCAGTTCGGATTTTGCATCCGATAAGTTTTCGATCGAAAGCGACAGGATGATAGAGGAAAACAACAGTTTTACTTATCCGGTATTTGTACCT
>CAIPJU010000645.1 GCA_903865465.1 uncultured Bacteroidota bacterium | reverse complement strand
TAATGGATATTTCTGCCAGGCTTTCAGGAGGATACTTGAGAATCCAAAGTATAATTCAATTTCGGAAGCGTATACCAAATGGCGCTCATACTTAAGTGAATTCGGTTTTGGGAGCAGGATGGGGACAGACTTTGTGAATGAACTCAATGGTTTAATCCCATCAGTATCCTATTATGATAAATACTACGGAAAAAAAGGTTGGAAGGCTCTTACCGTCATCTCTCTTGCAATTGGTCAGGGTGAGTTGGGAACCACCCCGCTGCAGATGGCGAATATGACTGCAACTATAGCCAACCGTGGTTATTTTTACACTCCTCATGTTGTGAAGGGTATTGGTGCGGATCATTATATTGATCAAAGATTCAGGGAAAAGCACCGGATCAGTATCGATTCGGCCAACTTCGAGAAAATAGTCCTGGGAATGGAAGCAGCTGTTAACGGCGGAGGCGGAGCCACAGCAAAGGTGGCTGCCATAAAGGATATTATTATATGCGGAAAGACGGGTACTGCCCAAAACCCTCATGGTGATGACCACTCGGTATTTATTGCCTTCGCTCCAAAGGATAATCCTAAAATAGCAATTGCCGTATATGTCGAAAATGCGGGGTTTGGAGCAACCTATGCTGCTCCTGTTGCCAGTCTGATGATTGAAAAATATCTTAAGGGTGAAGTAACAAACAAAGAGATGGAACAGAAAATGCTTGAACTAAACCTTGAAGAAAAGCTCTTAAGAAGTGAATCGAAGCATTAATATATGGCGCAATATTGATAAGGTATCAGTAATCCTGTTTCTGCTAATGATGTTTGCAGGCTGGCTAAATATTTATGCAGCAGTCTTCAATGAAGACAGATCGGGCGTATTTGACTTTTCGCAGCGTTATGGGAAGCAATTCATCTGGATTATTGCTGCTGTTATTATTGCCATTTTTGTAGTTATCACCGATAACAGGTTCTACTTCTTCTTTGCATGGTTAATTTACGGCTTGACAATTATGTTGTTACTGTTTGTTCTTATTCTGGGCAAACAGATAAACGGAGCAAGATCATGGTTTGAACTGGGGATATTCACCATTCAGCCTTCAGAATTTGCAAAATTTGGTACAGCCCTGGCCCTGGCAGCCTATCTGAGTTCGAGGAGACATGACCTTACCCGGATCAGGATCATAATTTCTGCCTGTTCAATTATTTTAGTCCCGGCATTCCTTACTTTCCTTCAACCCGATATGGGTTCCATGATTGTTTATTTTTCCCTGTTTCTTGTGCTTTTCAGGGAGGGCTTAAGCCCTTATGTCTTTGTTTCAGGCTTGCTTATGATTCTTCTTTTCTTCCTTACCATTCTTTTGAATAACCTATACCTTACCATTGCAATTATTATACTTGCAATAATACTTGTCTGGCTGTCTACAAGAAAATGGAAACTTTGCCTTGCAGGTACCGGGATCTATATTTTTATTACCCTCGGCTTATATTTCCTCGATAAATATGTGTTGAAACTATTAGGGAGCGAGCTGATTATTTTTATCTCGCTTATCCTTTCGGGAGTGGTATATTCCTATTATGTGTATGTTAAAAAGGTAGTTTCAGTACTGGTAATTTACCTTTTTCTTGCAGGAAGTATTATTTACATTAACTCTGTTGATTATACATTCCATAATGTCCTTAAGCCGCATATAAAAGAGAGGATAGAGATAGTTCTTGGTATAAAGTCCGATCCTCATGGAACTGGTTATAATGTAAACCAGTCCATAATTTCAGTAGGATCAGGGGGCTTTCTGGGGAAAGGGTATCTTAAAGGCACACAAACCAAGTTCAAATTTGTACCAGCACAGAGTACTGATTTTATTTTCTGTACAGTAGGTGAGGAGTGGGGATTTATTGGTTCTCTGTATGTTGTAGGCATGTTTGTTGCACTTTTATTCCGGCTGATTTTTCTGGCTGAACGCCAGAGATCTGCCTTCTCGAGAATTTACGGCTATGGTGTGGTTTCTATTTTCTTCATTCATTTCTTTATAAATATAGGAATGGCTACAGGACTTGTTCCCGTAATAGGGATTCCTTTGCCTTTTTTCAGTTACGGAGGCAGCTCACTCTGGGGATTTACAGTGCTGTTGTTTATTTTCCTGAGGCTCGATGCAAGCCGAACAGAATACCTCGTCTGATCAAAAAGGAATTGTTATCCTGTGCGATATTTCGACGCCGAAATCCTTTTCGACATAATCAATAAGCTGGGGAAAAAATTCCATGAAATCTTCCTGAAGGGAATAGTAATTTTGTTTTAGAGCGTGCATCGCAAATCTCGTCTCCCTGGGAAGTGATGAGTTCTTACTCAGAGTATTAAGGACATGCCGGATTCCCCTGGTGGTCTGGTAGGATTCAATCCAGTTGTTAATAATGAAAAACGGCATCATGGCACGTACATTATCGGGCATGATATCATAATTATTAACCAGAGCCCTGTAGAAGTTATAGGTGACACTTTCCAGTGGTCTTCTCGAGAAGAAGTCCCACTCTTTTGTTAGAAAATGATCATAAATAATATCGGTTATCACACCTGAGTACTTATGATACTTCCTGGTGAAATATATCTTGCTGCGATGAACGACAGGATGCCTGTCGGTAAATCCGTCTATATGGCGGTGAAGAATTATGCCCTTCCTGACCAACTCGGGATATTTGAGATAGTCGCGGCCTTTCACATAGTCGCCTATGTAATTACCGATGATTATCTTATCCGAATCACCCGATAAATATATATGAGCCAGAACATTCATACTTCGGCATAATAATACAAAGAATTAATTAGCTCCCAAAACTGTAAAACAGTTTGAATTATATGTTTTTAAAAAATTCAATAATAACTATTAATAGATTATTATTCAGTAAATTAAAATTCAACCCAGTCCGATCTAAAAATAGCTGAAAATGTTCGGATTTACGCTATG
>CAIPJU010000644.1 GCA_903865465.1 uncultured Bacteroidota bacterium | reverse complement strand
CGATGGTGAACAAAACAATTTCCTATATTTACCAAAGAGAACATCAAATCAAAATACAATGAGAAATTATCTGAAAAGATTTTTATTACTCTTTACAATCTTTGTGTTTTTTCAGTCAGGTTTTATTCTGACGGCACAGGCGATAAAGAGTGGCGAGATTGATTCACTTGCGGAGAGGACTATTAAAGAGTTTAATGTGCCTGGCATAGCAATTGCAATAGTAAAGGATGGTAAAATTATACATGCAAGGGGCTATGGAGTCAGATCGCTTAATACAAATGAAAAAGTTGACGCCAACACTCTTTTTGGCATTGCCTCAAACAGCAAGGCTTTTACCACGGCAGCTCTTGGAATTCTGGCAGACGAAAAGAAACTTACATGGAATGACAAGGTAACAGATTATATTCCTGAATTTCAGCTTTACGACCCCTGGGTCACACGCGAGTTCACAATACGCGATCTCCTCACCCACCGGAGCGGACTGGGCCTTGGAGCAGGCGACCTTATGATATGGCCGGGCTCAAACAACTTTACCCTTCAGGAAATAATTCATAATCTCAGGTATCTAAAACCTGTATCCAGCTTCAGAACAAAATTCGATTACGATAACCTTCTATATATTGTTGCAGGTGAAGTTATTGCAAGGGTTTCCGGAATGAGCTGGGAGGAGTTCATCGAAACACGTATTATGCAACCACTTGGAATGGTAAACAGCGCCGCATCATTTAGCAGACTTAATGATAAAACGAACGTTATAGATCCTCATGCTCCGGTTGATGGGACAGTCCAGGTAATTAACCGCGATATGGAATCCATTGCTGATGCTGCAGGAGGAATCTACAGCAGCATTAATGATATGTCGAAATGGATCATCATGCAGATGAATAACGGGAAATACGGAGCAAACAATGAGAAACAGCTTCTGAGCAGGGAAGTCAAACGGGAGATGTGGTCACTTCAAACAATCCTTCCTGTTGGCGACTCTTCGTACTATAACACCCATTTCGGAGGATACGGATTAGGATGGTTTCTGAATGACGAAAAGGGCTACAAAAAAGTATGGCATACAGGCGGGTTGGCAGGAATCGTTACACAGGTTACCCTTTTTCCTGAAATGAAACTTGGCATAATAGTGTTTACAAACCAGCAGTCGGGTGCGGCCTTCACGGCAATAACTAACACTATTAAGGATCATTACTTTGGCATTAAGGGAATTGACTGGGTAAAACGACTTCGTGGAGGGGAACTGAAGAACCAGACAGAAGCTGAAACTATTTCGAAGAGCCTTTGGAAAGAGATAGAATCAGCCAGATCGGCTACTGCTGTAAAACCCGATTTCACTCTTTACAAAGGTACCTATACAGATACGTGGTTTGGAGAAATCGTAATCTCGGAACAAAATGGCAAACTTCGTTTTGATTCCAAAAAGAGTCCCAGACTAAGCGGTGAGATGTTCTTCCTTAAGGGTACAACCTTTTTTGTAAAATGGGACGACCGCAGTATGGATGCCGATGAATATGCCATGTTCAGTCTGGATAATACCGGTAAGCCGGTTGAATTGAAAATGAAGCCGGTATCTCCCCTGACCGACTTCAGCTATGATTTCCAGGATCTTGAATTTCACCATTAAAATTCTCAAATAACTAATCAAAAAACAGACCATGAAACTTCATATCAGAATTATCCTGTCAATAGCAATATTAGCGCAGACTCCTGCTCTTTTTTGTCAGTCAGCTGCTCCCGCTTCCCTGCAAGATCTCCGTACTATGGCTGACCACGACAGGAAGAGTGCTCAAACATGGTGGTATTCATGGATTGGCGGATATAGCGCACTCACTGTGGGACAGGGAATAATAGCTCTTCAGCCGAATGAAAGATCTCTCCGTCAGGACATGGTTCTGGGTGCTGCGACTACACTTCTTGGTGCTATCGGAACCATAACCACACCTATTGTGCCAGACAGATCGTTAATGAAGAAACAGGAATTTCAGATGAAAGATCAATCGGATTCGATAAAATATTATGAAGCCAGGCTAAGGGAGATTTCTGCCAGGGAAATAGCAGGCAGATCATGGAAGACGCATGCTGTTGCCGGTGTGGTGGATCTTGGAAGCGGACTGATTACATGGCTTGGTTATAAAAGAACTGTATGGGACGGGGTAGTCAATTTTGCAATGAATACGGTAATTGCGGAGGCTCAGATATGGAGCCAGCCCATGCGCGGAGTCAGGGATTATAAGAAGTACAGCACAGGTAAGAATAAAGGATTATCGGGCAACATAAAAAGAGAAGGAAGCAAAATATATATCT
>CAIPJU010000643.1 GCA_903865465.1 uncultured Bacteroidota bacterium | reverse complement strand
CAATCTATAAGGAGGCGGGTGACATTATAACTGTCGAAACTATTCCTGGTACAAGAATCAGATTTAATGGAATAACTGATTAATTAATTAAAAAGCAAATGAACAAAATTAAAGGTATTTGGCTGCTCCTGTTGCTGTTTATCGTGGCATCAACCAGCGCCCAGACGGTGACAATAAAGTCACCCGACAGTAATATAGTTGTTACAATTATTAACGATGCCAAAATTTCATGGTCTGTTACTTATAAAGGGAAGACAGTTGTTAATACGTCTCAGCTCGGATTCGAATTTAAAAATGAACAGCCATTGACCGGAAACTTTGAAATAATTGAGCAGTCAATAAAAAATTTCAAGGAGAAGTGGCTTCCTGTTGTTAAATCAAAGCATGCTGAAATTGTAAATAATTACACTGAATCGGAGCTGCTTCTGAAGGAGAAATCAAATCCGATGAGGCAGCTGAATCTCTTTGTAAGGGCTTATAACGATGGTGCGGCCTTCAGGTTTAAATTACCAAGGGGCGAAAAGGTTGGAGACAGGCAGATCACAAAGGAGCTTACAACATTCACTATTCCAGGCGATCCCAGAGCCTGGGTCGTTGAATATGGCGGCTATGCTTCATCCAATGAATCTGAATTTATTGAACGCCCGCTTAGTTACCTCAGTGAGAAGACAATTGCCGGGATGCCTTTCCTTATGGATTACGGCAATAATTGCTGGGTTGCTATTACCGAAGCGCAAATCGATAACTATGCAGCTTTTTATCTTGGAACCAATGGACATGCCGGTCAGCTTTGTACAAAGCTTGTCCCCCTTCCCGGGGAAGCGGAGAACGGAGTGAAGGTCCGCTTTGCCGATGAAGTATTCACCCCCTGGAGGGTTCTTATGATAGGGGAAACTCCGGGTTCCCTGATTGAATCGGAAATTATTCAGAACCTTAATGACCCCTGTGCCATTAAAGACCCTTCCTGGATTAAGCCCGGAATAAGCGCCTGGGACCACTGGTGGAGCGGGGAGGTGAAGATGGAGATGCCGGTAATTAAGCAGTACATCGACCTCGCTTCTGCCATGGGCTGGCCATATATGCTTGTTGACTGGCAATGGTATGGAAAGTTCAATTCGCCCGATGCCGACATTACAAAGTGGGCACCACAGATAAACATGCCTGAGATAATAAGTTATGCAAAGTCTAAGAATGTGAAGATAATTGTATGGCTATACTCGAGCGATGTAAACAGGAATTCAGCTTATAAAACGGCTTTTCCTCTATATGAAAAATGGGGAGTGGCAGGAGTGAAGATCGACTTCATGGATCGCGATGACCAGCAGATGGTAAACTGGTACCACGACATAATCAGATGTGCTGCCGAAAACCATCTTATGGTCGACTTTCATGGCGCCTACAAACCCGATGGTATTATCAGGACCTGGCCGAATATGATAACCCGCGAAGGTGTTATGGGGAATGAATATTACAAGTTTTCTGATAAGATGAGTCCCGGGCACAACGTGAAGCTGGCTTTCACACGTATGCTTGCCGGGCAGATGGATTATACTCCCGGAGCTTTTCTGAATGTAACAAGGAAGGATTACAAAAACCAGACTCCGGCGGTGGTCTGGAATACCCGCGCTGCTGAACTTTCAAAATTTGTCATCTACGAAAGCCCGCTTACAGTTGTCTGCGATCATCCCGACAATATTCTCAACCAGCCGGGGTCAGATTTTCTGAAAATCGTTCCCACTACATGGGACGATGTTAAATTCCTTGGAGGCTACCCGGGCGATTGGGTAGCAATGGCTAAGCGAAGTGGAGAGGATTGGTTTATAGGGGTTATGAATAACAGAAATGGAAAAACCATTGATCTGAAGCTGGACTTTCTGCCGGCCGGTATTTATGAAGCGGAGATCTGGTCCGATACTAAGAAATCCAATTCCGATCCGAAGGATATAAAAAGATCAATCGTTAGCGTTAAATCAGGTGGGATCATAAAGGTAACCATGGCCGATGATGGGGGATGGGTTGGAATTATCAGGAGAAGAGGTCAATCAGGGAATTAATTGATGCTTATGGACATTATTCTCCTGATGAAAGCAACAGGGATAATTTTGTAGGTCTGGAGTTAAGTACGTATCTTTGTACTCGAATAATAACTTAATTAAGAACTCATGATAGTTGCGAACTATACCGAGTTCAGAAAAGAACTCAAGGAATATCTTGATAGTGTGGAACATAACAACGAAACTCTTATCATAAAAAGAGGTTCAGGGAAAGGAGCGGTCCTAATTTCACTGGAGGAATACAACTCCATCATGGAAACTTTGCATCTGTTAAGTTCAAAAAAGAATGCCCAAAGACTTTATGAATCAATTGAACAGATGAAAAGCGGCGATACTATTCACACTGATCTGATTAAATAGTGAAAAAGATTACGTTTTCCAGGAATGGCTGGGAGGACTATATTTACTGGCAAACTGAAGACAAAAAAATAGTTCGAAAGATAAATTCTCTGATTAAAAATATTCAGTCAACCCCGAATGAAGGCACAGGTAAACCAGAACCATTAAAATACGATTTGGCTGGCTTATGGTCAAGGAGGATTGATCATGAACACAGACTTGTTTATCAGGTTGATGGTGATGAATTATTGATTTATTCCTGCCGATATCATTACGATAAAAAATGAACAATCTGAGACAGGCAAAATAGCCGATGAATGTTGGATGGAAATCCCAAACCATTTTCCAAATGTGATCCTTCATGAACACATTGTAATGCCAAATCATGTACATGGTATAATTGAATTAAAACGGGTTGATTCAACCCAACAATATTTCGAATAATGTAGGGACACGACATGTAGGGACACGACATGTCGTGTCCCTACGGCACAATTACGCGGAAATACCCGTACGGCCATCACATGTGATGGCCGTAATACACAACCAATATCAATTTTCAAAACCAATTCCGGGTTCCATTCCGGTAATAATTCAACAATTTAAATCATCTTTAACAAGATTTGTCTTTCAAAACAATGTATCTGATTTCAGGGTGCAATCACCGTTTTATGAACATATAATTCGAAATGAACAAAAGTGTTATCCGATTGCAGATTATTTTAAGAATATTCCCCGAAAAATGGAAAAATGATGATTTATTTGTTGTTCCTTCAACAGGATCATAGAGCAAATTAAAATAACTTATATGAGAAAGATTTTCACCCTTCTGTTTCTGCTGGCCCTGTTTCAATCTGTTTTTACACAACAGGTAAATGTAAAAAGCTTACTCTATGGCGTAGCCTATTATGATGAGTACATGCCATACGACCGTCTGGAGAAGGATGTACAAATGATGAAGGAGGCAGGTATTAATGTTGTCCGTATTGCAGAGTCGACATGGAGTACCGTCGAACCTCAGGATGGGGTCTTTGACTTCTCACATATCGACCGTGTGCTGAATGCGATGCAAAAAGCGGGAATATCGGTGATTCTTGGAACACCTACTTACGCTGTCCCAACCTGGCTTGTGAAGAAATATCCCGATGTTCTGGCAATAACTCCCCAGGGACAAAACCAGTATGGTACCCGACAGAACATGGACATCTCAAACAAGAACTTCCGTTTCCATGCAGAACGGGTTATCCGTAAAATCATGGAACATGTTAAGGATAACCCTGCAATTATCGGCTACCAGGTGGATAATGAAACTAAGGCCTATAACACCGCAGGTCCTGGGGTTCAAAAGCTCTTTATAGAATATATGAGGGATAAGTTTAAGTCCCTCGACAGTATAAATAAGGCCTTTGGACTTGATTACTGGAGCAACCGTATCAACAGCTGGGAGGATTTCCCTTCAATGACAGGATCGATCAATGCAAGCCAGCTCGCTGAGTTTTCAAAGTTTCAGCGAAAACTGGTAACGGACTATCTTGCATGGCAGGCCGCCATCGTAAATGAATACAAACATCCGGGACAATTTGTGACGCAGAATTTTGACCTCGAATGGAGGGGCTGGTCCTTTGGTATTCAGCCCGATGTCGATCATTTTGCTGCTGCCAGGGCGCTCGACATTGCAGGAGTCGACATTTATCATCCCTCACAGGATGACCTTACCGGCACCGAGATCTCCTTTGGAGGCGATGTTGCCCGCTCCATGAAGGCAGGGAAAAACTACCTTGTAATTGAAACTGAGGCTCAGGGTTTTCCTCAGTGGGTTCCCTATCCTGGTCAGCTTCGGCTCCAGGCCTTCAGCCACCTGGCTTCAGGTGCCAATATGGTGGAATACTGGCACTGGCATTCAATCCATAATTCAGCTGAAACGTACTGGAAGGGACTGCTGAGCCACGACTTTGAACCAAATCCTACTTATGAAGAGGCTAAGACGGTTGGAAAAGATTTCCAGAGACTTACTCCTGAGCTTATTAATCTCAAAATAAAGAACAAAGTTGCTATTCTTTTCAGCAATGAAGCATTGACAGGCTTTAACCAGTTTAAGTTTGGCTGGGGCAGCAGGGAGAACTATAATGATATCCTTCGAAGCATGTACGACGCTCTCTACAGGATGAATGTCGGAGTTGATCTTGTAGATCCCTCCAGCACCAATATTGAAGATTATAAACTCCTGATTGTTCCGGCATTATATGCTGCCCCTGACTATTTGCTGGAGCGGCTTAACCGTTATGTGAAAAACGGAGGCAATATTGTTTATACTTTCAAAAGCGGCTTCTCCGATCAGAATGTTAAGGTGAGAAGCTGCCGCCAGCCCGGGATAATCAGCGAAGCCTGTGGTATTTATTACAGTGAGTTCACAATTCCACAACACGTTTCTTTAAAAGGAGATCCTTACCAAGTCGGCTCCTTAAACAACGAAGTAAAAACCTGGATGGAACTAATTACTCCCACCACTGCCAAAGTACTTGCTTATTATGATCACCCGGCATGGGGCAAATATGCTGCAATTACCCGTAACAACTATGGAAAAGGCTCGGCTCTCTATATTGGATGTATGATGAGTAACCAGGTTATCGAAAAAATCCTTGCTGGTGAGTTAAAAAATGCAGGCTTATGGGGGGAAGCTCAGAAACTTTATTTTCCTCTTATAACAAAAGCGGGTATTAATGAATCGGGCAAAACGGTCCGATACATTTTCAATTACTCATCCAAGCCTGTTAATGTGAATTATAGTTTTGGAAACGGTCATGAATTACTTTCAGGCAAAGTGATCAGTAAAAACAGTGAGTTGCCTGTTGAACCCTGGGGTCTGAGAATTATTGAAGAAGAATGATACTACCTGTGACGGAAAGGTGGAGAAAATCATCGCAGCATATTCTGCCTGCTATGAAGCCTGTTGCTACAGAGGGGAAATATGATATTTATCCCTCATTTCATGCCGGCGATGACTTGATCTTTGAAGGTTTTGACTCGCTGGCTTTAGCATTGATTGACAAAAGAAATGTAATCATCGATGGATATGTTGGGGTGTTTTTTGATGACTTCCGGGAAAATCTTGCGAGTATTCTTAACAAACAGGGTATTAAGAACAGCTGGGTAGAAACAAGCGCTTTCCTGAAAAGCCCGGAAGAAATTGGCAAGATGATACTTCCTTTCCTTGGGGGCGATGATCCTCTTTTTGGGAAATATACAAACCTTGAACTTGCCGATTTTTTTGAAACCGGGAAACTGAAGAACTTATCTCCCGGTTCAGACGAAGGTATTAATTTTATTATTGGTCCGGGAGCGGCGCTTGTCGGTTGGGATGGATTTAAAATCTATCTCGATCTCCCCAAAAACGAGATTCAGTTCCGGTCGAGGGCTGGAAGTATAACCAACCTTGGTTCGGACGCTCCCTCCGATCCAAAGCTTATGTACAAACGTTTCTATTTTGTCGACTGGGTGGTGCTTAACAGACATAAAGAGTCCATAACACCCGTGATTGACCTTATCGTTGATGCCCAGAGGAGGGAAAATCCGGTCTGGATGGCTGGTGAAGAGCTGAGGAGATCTCTCTCCGAAATGAGCAGGAGGGCCATCAGGGTCAGACCCTGGTTCGAACCGGGTATCTGGGGAGGAAGCTGGATAAAGGATCACATCGAAGGTTTGTCGGAGAATGTGCCAAACTATGCCTGGTCCTTCGAACTGATCGTACCCGAAAACGGTTTGCTTATTGAAAGCTCTGGAAGATTGCTTGAAGTTTCCTTCGACTTCCTGATGTACCAGGAGGCAGAAGGAGTCCTTGGGGAGTGTTATGAAAGATTCGGCACCGATTTTCCCATAAGGTTTGACTTCCTCGATACTTTCGACGGAGGTAACCTTTCTGTTCAATGCCATCCGAGGCCGGAATATATGAAGGAACACTTCGGAGGAAGCTTTACTCAGGAGGAGACCTATTATATTCTCGATACCAAAGATGAGGCAGAGGTCTATCTTGGTTTTCAGGAAGATATTGATCCTTTTGAATTTAAAGATGAACTCGAGAAGAGTTTCCGGGATTCTGTACCGGTTAAAATTGAAAAGTACGTTCAGAAACACAGGGCTTCAAAACATGAGCTCTTCCTGATACCTTACGGTACAATTCATGGTTCGGGGAAGAATAACCTTGTCCTCGAAATCAGTTCAACACCCTATATTTTCACCTTCAAGATGTACGACTGGATTCGACCTGATCTCGATGGCAATCCCCGCCCGTTGAATATTGCAAGGGGAATGGCCAATCTCTTTTTTGACAGGAAGGGTTCCTCTGGGGAGGAGAAGCTAATTTCAAAACCGGTTCTTCTTGAAAAGGGGGAGGATTGGGAAATGTATCATCTTCCAACTCACGATACCCATCTTTACGATGTACACAGGTACCATTTCGAAAGCGAAATAGAAATTCATACACTAAATAAATGCCATGTTCTCAGTCTCGTCGAGGGTAGCTGTGTAGTAGTCGAAACCTCAAACGGAGCATCGCATATTTTCAGCTATGCCGAGACATTTGTGATACCCGCAGCTGCCATGAGCTACAGGATAATAAACAGATCAGAAGTTAAAGCAATTATCATAAAAGCATTTGTGAAATAATATAAATCAAAATGAATAAAACCTTCAGCTTACTTATTGCCGCCATTTTAATTTCCGATTTGGCTTCAGGACAACAATTTATTGGCAGCGATACTCTTACATTCAATACAGACAATAACACATTCTGGTGGTCCGGAATTGTCAATGAAGGATTTAAGATGCCTCTCCGGCAACCTTATAAGTGCGACTTCGGTTCCAACTATGGTAATCAGGCTCAGCCACTGCTGCTTTCAAGTAAGGGAGAAGTCATCTGGTCAGAATCACCTTTTAAACTGGATTACAGTTCGGGACAATTAAGGATTGCCGGGAAATCATCTGATATTAAGTATTTTAAAGCTGGTGCAAATCTTAAGGATGCCTATCTTTATGCCAGTCAGACCTGCTTCCCCCCTTCGGGTAAAATGCCCGATAAGCTTCTCTTTTCCAATCCGCAGTACAATACCTGGATTGAGCTGGTTTACAATCAGAACCAGAAGGATGTCATGAAATATGCGCGGAATATCCTTGCCCATGGTTTTCCTCCCGGGGTCTTGATGATTGACGATAACTGGCAGGAGGATTACGGTAAACTTAATTTTCACCCGGGAAGATTTCCCGATCCGAAGATGATGGTTGATTCCCTGCATTTCCTTGGATTTAAAGTCATGGTCTGGGTTTGTCCCTTTGTCAGTCCCGATTGCGATGTTTACAGAAAATTGGCTCAGGAGAGATGTTTTGTCACTGATAAGTCAGGGGAACCTGCTATTGTAAGATGGTGGAATGGGGCCAGCGCATTGCTTGACTTTACAAACCCAAGGGCTTCGGAATGGTTTAAATCGCAGCTCGACAGACTAAGATCGGAAATTGGAGTTGACGGTTTTAAGTTTGACGCCGGTGACTTCGAATATTATGAGGGTGTAAATTATTTCAGGAAGGATGCGACCCCGGCTGATCATTCCGAATTGTACGGTAAAATAGGTCTTGCTTATCCTTTAAATGAATTCAGGGCGATGTGGAAAATGGGAGGGCAGCCGCTAGCTGAACGTCTGCGCGACAAAGAACATGGTTTTGAAGCGCTTCAGCTATTGATTCCCAACATGCTTGCTGCCAGCCTTTCAGGATATTATTTTTCATGTCCCGATCTGATTGGAGGCGGGGAATTTAGCTCCTTCCAGAACCCCGGTAAGATGGATCAGGAGTCAATAGTGCGCTCTGCTCAGATACATGCCTTAATGCCGATGATGCAATTTTCAGTTGCGCCATGGAGGGTGCTCGATAGGGAACATTTTGAAGCAGTAAAAGATGCCATTAAGATCCGTGAAAAATATAAAGCTTATATTCTTGAACTCGCCGTTAAGGCCTCCAAAACCGGGGAACCAATTATAAAGCCGATGGAGTTTAACTATCCCGGCAAGGGTTATGCAGAGATTACCGACCAGTTTCTTTTGGGAGATAAGTTACTCGTTGCACCTGTTCTCAGAAAAGGAGCTGCAGGAAGAGCTGTGGTAATACCCGAAGGAAGATGGAGGAGTTTTGACGGGAAGATCATAACAGGACCAAAGAGTATAGAAGTAAAAGCCAATTTGAATCAATTACCATATTTTGAAAAGATTGATTAATTTTCAAAATGAATTGCATAATACGTCTTTAAGTGAATGACAAAATATTAATGGCACCCAATAAATTCTCTCAATGAAACGAGTTGCACAGTTTTTTTTAGGGATCTTCATCCTTTTCGGGAATCAGCTGAATGCGCAATCATTCCTCTCTCCCGGCGACCGGATGATCAATGGCTATTCTGAAAAGATAGCCGGCCTCGATTATGAGTACGCTACCTGTATTCCGGGCCTGAGACAAAGCCTTCTGCTCAGGGCTACAAGCGGGAAGGATTTTATTGAATGGACCACGGCTGAAGTCCCATCGGGAATAAAGGAGAAATTCACCTCCTTCATCTGGGTCGCAGCTATCGGATCTAGCCCTGGACTTGCACGTATGGATCTGGATTGCGGCGGAAGGTTAAATTTTACCTTTTATACCGATAGCAGGCCGGAGTGGAAGCTGGAGAATAGCGACGGCGGCTCACTGAGCTTTCATTCAATAATGACCGATCAGTTTGGAGATAAACATGGTTACATGGTATTAAGAGTTCCTTCCGGCACACTTGAGCCAGGCAGAGCTTTGAAGATTAAGGTTACAGGCAGCAATGCCAGCCTGACCTCGTGGTATATGACTTTTAAGAAGGCCGTTCAGACCGGGGTGACGCTGAATCCATTTCCTGCTATAATAAGAAAAGCAGGTGGCGAGCTTCAGCTTGTTGAGGCGGGGATCTTCTATTTCGGTAAGGATGCTGAAGGGAAAATCTATGCAGGCGGGAAACTATTAGAAACTGTGCCTCTGAAATTCGGTTACAACAGTGTTAATCTTGGTCTGCAGCCGGTATTGAAGCCCACAAAAACAGAACTCAAAGTTGTTGCGGGAGATTTTACTGTCAAAAGCGACGTGACTCTTATGCCTGTGAGGAAATGGAGCATCAGGCTTATCCAGCATACTCACACTGATATTGGTTATACCAGGTCGCAGACTGACATACTCGCTGAGCATCTTAGGTATATCGACTACGCTCTCGACTATTGTGATGCCACCGATAACTATCCCGAAAATGCAAAGTTCCGCTGGACCTGTGAAGCATCATGGCCCGTTGATGAATATCTTAAATGCCGTCCTGAAAGCCAGATCGAACGGCTGCTGAAGAGAATCAAGGAAGGGAGAATTGAGGTTTCAGGAATGTACTTTAATTTTGATGAGATTCCAGATGAAAGGATACTTGCAGCTTCACTTAAGGCTGCCGGAAGGATAAAAGAAAAAGGTATTCCGCTTAAGCTTGCCATGCAGGATGATGTAAATGGAATAGGCTGGTGCCTGAATGACTACTTCAGCGCCATGGGGGTCAAATATCTCAATATGGGAACCCATGGGCACCGTGCCCTGATCTGCTTCGATAAGCCAACTATGTTCTGGTGGGAGTCACCTTCGGGCAAGCGGATGCTTACCTTCAGGGCCGAACACTATATGACGGGCAATACGGTTCTTGAGATGCAGACAGGCGATATTGACAGGTTTAAGAATAACCTGATGAACTACCTGATAGGTCTTACAAACAAAGGATATCCCTATGATGAGATGGCTATTCAGCATTCCGGCTATCTGACCGATAATTCACCACCCTCAACCATAGCGAGTGACCTTGTGAAAAAGTGGAATGATATTTTTGTCTGGCCTAAGCTTTCAACCTCTCTGGCCGAAACATTCTTCAGCGATATGGAGAGAGATCACGGAACAGAATTTCCGGTTATCAGAGGCGCCTGGCCCGATTGGTGGACGGACGGTTTCTCAGCCTCGGCCCGTGAAACGGCTACAACCAGGATTGCTTCATCGACGCTTACGGCAAACGAAGCAGGATTGTCAATGGCCTCTGTTGCAGGAATTAAGCTTTCTGAGAATATAAATCAGGACATAGATCTTACCGACAATGCCTTATTGTTTTACACCGAGCATACCATGGGTTATTCTGAGAGTGTCAGGGAGCCTTTCAGTCAGCCGACTATGGAACAGAGAGCCCTGAAAGAATCCTATGCATGGGAAGCTAACCGTCGTGCGGCCTCAGCAGGTGAACAGACTATGGGCTTGCTTCAGAGCATGTTCAATCGTGAAAATCTCCCTTCGCTGGTTGTCTTTAATACACTTAACTGGAAGAGGTCGGGCCTTGCAACAGTATATATCGATCATCAGATAATTCCAAGAGGCAAGAGTGCAGGTATTTTCGACAGTGACGGCAACAGGCTGCAGGTTCAGCCGGTTTCGCACCGTTCCGACGGAACTCTCTGGGCAGTCTGGCTCAAAGATATCCCTCCTTTCGGATATAAGAAGTATTCTGTTAAACCTGTTGATGGCGAGTCAGTTATTTCAACAAATAGTGAAAGTTCGACCCTCGAAAACAAATGGTACAAAATTATTACCGACAATTCGAAGGGAGTAATAAAATCGTGGTACGACAAGGAGCTCTCTGCGGAACTCGTTGAGCAGGGGGCTAAATATAAGATGGGTGAATTCATTCTGGAGAAGCTGGGAAACCGGTCACAAATGGAGAGCAGAAAGCTCGATGATTTTAAGCGCTTCCCTCTCGACAGTGTCTGGTTCGATTCTATGACTAAAGGTGAAATATGGAATACAATCAGGTTTTATGGTGAATCGGCTACCTCAGAGAAGCCACGCGGTTTCATGCTCGAGATCAGGCTCTACAATACCGAAAAGCGGCTCGACATTGCCTGTTCCATAAACAAGAAAAGTATTGTCGGGCCCGAGAGTTTCTATATTGCCTTCCCTTTCGATCTGAAGGATGGCAAACATTTTAGCGAAGTTCAGGGAGGTGTAATCGAAGCAGGAAAAGATCAGATCAAGGGCTCTTCAAACGACTGGTACACGGTACAGGATTTTACCTCGGTTAAAAATGAAGTATCACAACTGGTTATGGGTTGTGCAGAGATGCCCCTGATGCAATTTGGTGCAATAAACACCGGACGCTATGTTGCCGGAGCTCTTCCGCAGGGGACAAATATCTTCTCCTGGCCCATGAACAATTACTGGGTTACTAATTTCAATGCCGAGCAGAGGGGTGGCCACTCCTGGACCTACAATATGACTAGCTCTTCAGATACCGGAAACAGATTTGCCAGCAGATTCGGATGGGGTAACAGGATCCCTTTCCTGATGCGGATAATACCCGGTGAAGGAACGGGTGAAAACAGTAGTGAAGGTTCTTTTATAACTGGTTGGCCTGAAAATATCATACTTGTGAAGGCAGAACCAGAAGCCGACGGGAAATCAATTTTAATTCAGATAAGGGAAACCGATGGCAAAAAGGCTGTTCTGAGTCTCACTAACGGACTTACAGGCAAAGCCCTCGAGGCCAAAGAGGTTGATGTCACCGGGAAGCCTGTCTTAAAACCAACAGTGAATATAGAACCACTGGAATCGAAATTCTACAGGATTATGTTTTGATTTTCTTTGCTAACACTGGTTCGGGCTTAGCAAAGAAAATCAGAATATTATTTCCCGAAAACTTTTTTGAGAAGCTCGGATGTCCTTGCAGCCGGATCAGTCCTGATTTTTAACTCCTCCTTTGCAATCATGACGAAGAGCCCGTCGATGGCTTTACCTGTGACATAGGCAGTCAGATCGGGATTTATCTTTGAAACAAAGGGGATCTTGTTATACGCCGATATCAGGTCGCTCCAGTATTTTGTTGCGCTCACATCATCAAGCGATGTTTTAATAATTGGCTGAAAGGCTGAATTGAGCTGAGGCGAAGTGGTCCTCTTAAGGTAAACCGTGGCCGCGTTTTTTTCGCCCCTCACAATGCCAATGGCATCCTTAACCGTCATTGATTTTATCGCATCAACGAAAATTGGTTTTGCCTGATCAGCCGCCTTTTCAGCTGCATGGTTCATCGATTCGTTGAATTCATCCACCTTCCCTCCCAGTCCTATTGCTCTGAGTTTCGACTCCATATTTTTGGCTTCGGGTGGGAAGAGGATCTTAATTTCCGGATTCTTCCAGTAACCATCAATTGCCGAGACAAGCTTTACGCTTTCACCGGTTCCGTTTACAAGAGCTTCCCTGATCCCTCCTGCGGCATCTTTTTCAGATAGTACAGTGCTGTTTTCCTGAATGAATTTTTTTGCATTCTTAAGGAACTGTGCTTCCGTAACGGGAATTGACAGAGCCACACAAAGGAGTAATAAATATGTTTTTTTCATATCAGAACAGTTAATGCATAGTAATTAAGTTTAAACCCATCTCCTTTTTGAACGATGATTTCAGAGCAATATTGCAGTTAAGTAAATTATTCAGCCAGTTTCCTGACTATAAAGGCCCCTAATCGTTTCCCCTGGGCAGCGCTGGTATCAGCGGTAAACCTGTAATGTATTCCGCCATAAATTCTGCTTACCGATGCTTCTGCAGCTGCCTCTGAAAATGAATTAAAATGGCGCTGCATTCCTATATACCTGAGATCGCTGGTATCCTGAAAAGCAAAGTTATTTCCAAAAACCGAAGTGAGGACTATTGCAGAACATGCGGAAATCACGCTGTGGCCGCTGGTGTATTCAGGGAAGGGTGGTGTCTGAAGAAAGGGCATCCACATGTGATCGATTGATTCGTTGATAGCAGATACGGGACGGATAAAACTGCTGCGGTATTTCTCATCCCAGCATGAGATAAATGCCTCATACAAAGCAAGTGCTGTTAGTGCATAGGCTTTTGCTGTTTTAACTTCATCGGCACCCGAAAGCCTGGAAGCAATAGAAGTGATTCCCATCCAGTGACCTCCTGGCGTAATTTTCTTATTTCCGAACATCATATGTCCCGAATGTTCTATAACCAAGGGGTTATCATCCCAGTACCTGGCAATATCTTTCTGTTCCTGAGTAAGGTTCTTGTTTATATCATAGACCTCCTTCAGGTTTTTGTAATAAAAAGAGCTTTGATCCACACTGAGAGCCAGATCGGAAGAGCACACGTCTGAACTCCAGT
>CAIPJU010000642.1 GCA_903865465.1 uncultured Bacteroidota bacterium | reverse complement strand
CCACCAGTTTGGATCCCAGGATGAATCCTGATTTTGTCCGTCATTAATGAATACCTGGTCGTATTTTACGCCTGATGAACTTACTCCGAAGAGAAAAGCAGTGCGAAGGTCATGATAACTGTCGAGTAATATTCCGACAAGGTCGCCATCGACCTGGTCGCGCCGTGTAAGACGGTTGACGATACTATCAGGACTTGTATCATAAGCCTTAATTGCCACATAAAGGTTGTCTCCGTCAAAGAGGACCTTGAAGTCGGTTTTCTGGCTTGCCGGCCGGCCGTTTAATGGTTCGTTCTGTGTGAAATCGTCACTCCAGTCTCCCAGCTGCCATACCTGATCGTCGAGAATTCCATTTATTACCGGAGCTTCCGTTATCCTTGTAGCCTTGTACTTTTTCTTTGGGAGATCCTGCGATTTTAAGGCCGGGAAAATCACGAGCCCTATCAGCAGGCATAATATTATTTTTTTCATCAAATCAGTGGTTAGTAATATTAATCGCCATAATGACGTGTATAATTGAAAAATGATGCAAAAAAAGGAGAATATTAGGTTTTAAAACTGAAAGACTTCTTCGAAAGCTTTGGAATGAGATCTTTAGGATCCATCTGTCGTCAGAATCCGCATTTTGAGACATAAAATCCATATTAATAGCTGCCGTAATGAAGTCACGCTGAAGATTGATTTTTGATTTATGATATAAAGACCCTTCAGGAGCTGTTTCCCCTACGCATAAAGCTTAATAAATTCATACGAATTTCCGACATCCGTAAGGAAGCGGATAAAATCAGATTTGGACACTACAAGGGATGCCGTATTTACATTTGGATGAAAAGTAAGTCTTTCAGATTCATTAAGTGTTTCATCAATAAACAGATGGACGTGATGTTCGCTATCGTTAATCAATCCGAATGGTGAAACTGATCCCGGTTCGACTCCGAGGTATTTTTTTAACCTTAGGTCGGAAGCGAAGGATAATTTTCCCTGCCTTAGCCGCTTTTCGAGATCCTTGATATTCAGCTGACTGAGATGTTCGAGTACCACGAGGTAGTGCCGGTCGCCCTTGTGATTCCGGAAGAAGATATTTTTGCATCTTCCGGAATTATAATCCTGCCAGTGAATCTTTGCATCTTCAATTGTGGCAAGAGGCGGGTGTTCGTGATATTCAAATTCTATATTGAGTTTCTCAAGAAGTTCGTAAAGTTCTTTTTGCCCTCTCATAATTAATGGAACTAATTCAGGAATTCATTTATTGCGATTATTCTCCGGACGATAATGATTCATAAGCTTCATCCACCGGTAGGTTTTTACCTGCAGAAGCCTGTACTGCCAGCCTGTCGCAGATTTCATTCGCGGGGATGCTGGCATGTCCCTTTATCCAAACAAATTTTACCTTATGCCTGCGATATATTTTAAGAAATCTGATCCACAGGTCGGGGTTTTTCTTATCCCGGAACCCTTTTTTTTCCCAGCCGAACAGCCAACCTTTTTCGACGGAATCGACCACATATTTCGAGTCAGTATAAATTGTTACCCTGCTTTCCGGAATTTTAAGTGCTTCAAGGCCTGTTATTACCGCAAGCAACTCCATCCTGTTATTGGTAGTAAGACGAAAGCCTTCGGACTTTTCAAGCCTGTGTTTTCCTGAGATTAAAACAACGCCGTAACCTCCCGGACCAGGGTTGCCGCTCGAAGCACCGTCGGTGTAAATAGTTATTTCACCTGCCATGAGTCGGAAAGGTTATTCCGGTACTGGTGATGAAAAGCTTGATAGCTATCGAAAGAAGGATAATTCCAAAGACCTTCTTGAGGATGTGAAGCCCTCCTGGTCCCAATGCTCTCTCAAAAGTAGAGGTGAGCTTCAGCACAAGGTAGACAATCACCATGTTTAGCATTAATGCAATTAAAATGTTAATCGTATGATACTGAGCTCTTAATGAAAGTATTGTGGTTATTGAACCAGCCCCTGCAATAAGGGGAAATGCGATAGGAACAATAGTCCCTCCTCCGGGTGAATCATGTCTGAAGAGCTCAATACCCAGAACCATCTCGATGCCTATCAGGAAGATGACAAAGGAACCGGCAATTGCAAAGGATGATACATCGATTCCAAAAATTCCAAGCAGAGGCGATCCAATGTAAAGAAAGGCAAGGAAAATAAAAAAAGCTACTGCCGAGGCCTTAAGTGGTTCTATATCACCCGACCGGGTCTTTATATCAAGGATGATCGGTATTGAACCAAATATGTCAATGATGGCAAATAAAACCAGGAAAGTAGCAACTATCTCAATAAAACTTAGGTTCATACCATTTATTTTGTGGCAAAGATAAAAACAAATTTAACCGCAAAGCTCGCAAAGTTGCAGCAAAGTTAGCTGAGAGAAATTATTATGATTCCCCTTTTGCTTTCCTTTGCGCAAAATCTTCGCGGTCTCTGCGGTTAATGAATTTCTTCTATTTTAAATAGTCAATGGTTAAAAAATACTACTGGACTATCGTCATTTCATCAACGAGGTTTCTGGCACCTGCATAGATGTCCATTGTCCAAAGTACATAGCGGATGTCAACAACAATGGTCCTTTGAAGCTGAGTCTCATAGGCTATATCGCCGCTCATGGCTTCCCAGTTACCGTCGAAGGCAAGTCCGATAAGTTCACCTTTGCCGTTCATAACAGGACTTCCTGAGTTTCCTCCGGTTATGTCGTTAGTGGTAAGGAAACAGACTGGCATATAACCCTTTGGTGATGCATACCTGCCGAATTCCTTTTTATTGTTGAGGTCGATGAGTCTCTGTGGCAGATCAAATTCATAATCGCCAGGCTTGTATTTGTCTACAACGCCCTGCAGTGTTGTATAAAATTTGTAAGTAACTGCATCTTTCGGATCGTAATCCTGAACAGTTCCATAACTAAGACGCATTGAGAAGTTTGCATCGGGATATAAAGTCTTTTCCGGAGCCATCTCCATTAGAGCAGCTATCCACAGCCTTCTTCCTGTATCGAGTCCTGAAGTGAACTGACCATTTTGTTTCGATATATCACCTGATGTTTTGTAAATAGAAGCCGAGGTAAGGTATACAGGATCATTCTCAATGACCTTCAGAACAGGTTTATTCAGAAAAGCGGTCAGCTTGGCCTCACTGGCAAATATCGATTTATTAAACATGTTGTCGACAAACTTGTCGATGTTGCCCTTGAATTTTTTGTCGACCACATTGGCATAAAAATCAGGATGGAATTTTGCAGGAATGCTTGTCCTGTAAAGATTCAGCATTGCCTTGGTCGATTTGTTGTCGGTAGCGGAATTATAATCTTTATAGAATCCGCTTATATTACTCTTAACTCGATCGATGGCTTCGGTTAATTTCTTCTCATCGTTGGCCTTAAGAGCTGTGATAAGAGTAGTTGCCATCTGGTTCATGGTAAGAAGTTCGCATCCCTGGACGCATTCATTAATATACTGAAGCGCATTGTAATATTCTGCCCTTCCTTCGATAGAGTTTTTGATCATATTGAGTGCTTCGCCATATTTTGCTTTGCGGTCGGCATTCTCGTTTACCCATTTGTTGAACTGGTTTTCAATTTCTTCTTTCTTGGCTTTAACATTAAGCCTTTCGAGACCAGCTTTCTGACCGATAGAATATTTCCAGTAATTTGATGATCCGAAATATTTTGCTGAATACTGAATGTTGACCTTCAGGTCAGCCTGCATATCTTTCATCCAGATATCCTGCTTGATGCCACGGACTTTAATCCTGTCGGGGTGCACAATCTGAAGCTGTTCATTCACTTCAAAAGAGGTCATATACCTGCTTGTTCTTCCGGGATATCCAAGAATCATAGCGAAGTCACCCTTGTCAATACCTTTGATAGAAACGGGAAGGTAGTGTTTTGGTTTAAGGGGAACATTGTCCTTTGAATAAGCAGCTGGTTTGCCATCGGGCGCTGAATAGACACGGAAAACACTGAAATCACCAGTATGGCGGGGCCATTCCCAGTTGTCGGTGTCAGAACCGAATTTTCCAATTGAAGAGGGGGGCGTTCCAACAAGACGGACATCATTATACCTCTCATAAACAAGAAGATAAAAATAGTTTCCGCCGTAAAAACTTCCTACCTGGCCTCTGTAGCCGGTACCCTCAGTAGCTTTCTTCTCAATAGCCTGACGTGCTTCGCCAATGGCAGCAGTACGTTCGGTTTCGCTCATTCCGGGCTTTACGTTTGCAAGTACCTGGCCGGTAACATCTTCGATTCTGACCAGGAAAGTTACTGAGAGATTTGGATTGGAAAGTTCTTCCTCTTTGGTTTTTGCCCAGAAGCCATCGCGCAGATAGTCGTGTTCAACTGTGCTATGTGCCTGTATCGAGCCGTAGCCACAGTGGTGGTTTGTGAGGACAAGTCCCTGTGAAGAGACGATTTCAGCTGTGCAGCCTCCGCCGAATATTACAACGGCGTCTTTTACACATGCTTTATTCAGACTGTAGATATCTTCAGCAGATAACTTAAGCCCGAGTTCAGTCATTTTTCCGATATTGAGTTTTTCGATGAGCGGCAGTAGCCACATCCCCTCATCAGCCTTAGCTCTGAAACCAAATGTCAGGATAAGAGTTAATAATAGTGCAAATAGTTTTTTCATAAAATATAAACTTTTCTGATTGGTTATTTTAATTCGCAAATGTAGCTTTTAATGTAATATCGTATTCTTCAGAATGATATTTTAAGCTGTGTTTCAAAGAGGTTAAATGACCTCCGGTGATAAGGTGTAATTCCATATTTCATGATAGCATTCCTGTGATCAGCTGTGGGATAGCCTTTGTTTTTATTCCATTGGAATTCAGGGAATTCAAGATGTATTTCTTCCATATATTCATCGCGGAAGGTTTTTGCCAGAACCGATGCTGCCGCTATTGAAAAGTAGAGCCCGTCACCCTTGATGATTGTTTTGTATTTGATTTCTCTGAAAGGGAAAAAGCTGTTACCGTCTATCAGGAGGAATTCGGGTGTTGTTTCTAGATCAGCCACTGCATTATGCATTGCCAGGATTGATGCTCTCAGTATATTGATCTTATCTATCTGATGATTATCGATGAATGCCACTTTCCATGCTACAGCGGAATTAATGATCTCTTCCCTGAGAGCAAACCTCTGTTTTGCGGTAAGCTTCTTTGAATCGTTGAGGACAGGATGTTTGAAATTCTTTGGAAGTATTACGGCAGCTGCTGTTACCGGTCCGGCAAGACAACCCCTGCCAGCTTCATCGCAACCGGCCTCAATAAGGTTTTTATACATAAATGATTTTAGCATGGACTAGTTTTCATCCGGATATTCAGAGGGTGAAAGTAATTTATCGTTTCTTGCTGTTTAAACCTATCTCCAATAAAAACTGATAAAATCATTTAATTATATACCATGACTGTTTATGTGCATTCACGTTTACAGGAACTGTTATTTCATAATTCCTGCTCAGGGGCAGAGTTAAAGTTCTTTTACCGTTTTCGCTCACTTTTGCTCTCCGGCTAAGTCCGGTATAATAAATGTTAACCTTAATGTCCTCTCTGACAAGGGTATCAAGAGGGTTATAAACCATAAGAAGCCCTTTTTCTTCCCCCAATGGATTGACATGAAGGATGGCGTCAACTCCTCTGCCATCAGCACGTTTCACATGCACTATGTCTGCATCGAGAATGCTCCTGTGTTGTTTGTAGAATGCGACCCATTTTTTAACCAATTCCATTGTTTCGGGGGCGTCATAGAGTCTCGATCCTCTCCATGCGGCCTGTACTCCGGCCCCGAAAAGGTCGGCAAGCCGCTGGCCATAGTGGGGCAGGTGCTGCTTCAGTGGTTCAATAGTTGCTTCAGAGCCGCCTCCCTGGTACTCAACAAGAGGAACATGCATCCAGCCCATCGATGGTGTTTTCTCCCATGTGCCATCAAAAATATTCTCCCGTTCGATAATCTCCTGCTCTCTCCGGGGTAGTGACCAGTTCGATTCACGGTATCCCATACCTGTCTTACTGCTTCCGTTCAGGAAATACCAGTCGGGAACTGTCAGGTAAACGCCTCTTTCGCGGCACCATTTGTAGAAATCAGTTATTATTTCGAACTGTTTCCACTGCGAATCGGCAAGCCCAGAATGGCCCGGATGAACAGACGACATGCAGACATCGCCGGGATAGGAGCCGTCATGTTCAAAATTATCAAATCCGGTATAAGCGATAAAATTGTACAACTTCTTAAAATACTCTTCGCCCCATCTGCTGCCGAGGCATGGTGAATGACCAAAAACAGGCTGTTTCCCTTCGGGCATCACAACATCATTTTCTTTATCAATGGTTCTGCTTGCAAGAAGGCTGTAGCCGCCAATTGCTATTCCCCTTGAATGGGCGTAGCCGGCAAGTCTCTTATATCTTTCAAGATTGGCTTTAGTCGTGTCTTCAATTTCGAAACCGCTGCCAAATGAGAGTATTATCATCTCGAAACCAGTCTGTGCACATTGTTCAACTGCCCTGAAAACCGTTGAGTCATCAGAGTACCTGAGGTGCATAAATACAGGGTTTTCAGTAACCCAGGGGGCTATTGTCCTGTACATCTTTCTCTGGGCAAGCCCGTTCCGTTCACGGTCGGAACTGTCGTTCACAAGAATCCATGACCTGAAACTGTCGAACGATTTACCCGGAGCCAGATTTTCAGCCGGTCCTGTCACAGGCCTGCATTCAAGCATTGAGGGCTGAACCCTGTTATAATTAACAATGGTTTTGTACTCCGGGTCGGGCGACCACCAGACTGATTTCTCGAAACACGATTCCGACGACATGCTTCCTCCAAAAGCATAATCGGTTTCAACATATAAATTGGGAAGTATCCAGTTCTTCTTGTCACCTACGGCGCTCTCCTCTTCGGTAAGGGCAAGTATCTCTGAACTATAACTATCTATGCTGACCTCTTTTCCCGAATTGTTTGTAATTGTGAACCATTTGCAAATAAGAGGAATGCCATCATATATTTCATAGTGAACAACTATTTTTAAACCTGATGCAGAAGTGGAATTCTCTTTAGCTGAATATATGAAATCAATCTTTTTCCCGGGAGGAGGCCATGGAAGATCATTTGGCATCCATTCAGGACGTTTCTTCCATCCGAACCTGGCCTGTGTTATCCCCTGCGCATATCCTGTGAACCTGAAAGGTGATGCCGTGTCGGATTTTAGTTCCTTAATCCACTTTTCTGAGAGGAAGTTCTTTACAGGCTGACCTGTGAGTCCTCCTATTGTCATTTTATTACCATTCACTGAAATAGCCATTTCGGGTTTGATGGCACGTAATAGTTCCTTTCCTGTCATAAGATTAAAAAAAGATATTGTTGCTCCGTCGGGCGAAAGTGAAAAGCTTCTTGAGATAAGTCCGTTGGATATTGTAACAGAGCCATTCTTCTCAATGATTTCTGATTTAAACGGAGCGCTGTTCAGGAGCCAGTCGCTTCTCCTTTTAATTGTGCATGAGGAGGTTATGACTAATAATAATAAGAGGGCAGAAAGTTTTTTCATCGGGACTGGTCTTTGACTATAAAGATAGGATTTTTCGGATTGAAATTCTGAAATAGGTTTCCTTCTGAACCTTCTGATAATTTCAGGAGCTGTTTTAAACTATCCCCGTGGAGAATGCAGCAATTTTTACCGTGGAAGAGTGATATAATATCTTAAATTTGCAGCACAAAAACTTATTAAATGATAACTAACGAACAGATAAGGGACTTATCGGGACGCCGCGATGCGTTAAGGAGGTATCTTTGACATTGAAGGTAAACTTGATCAGATAGCGGAAAAGGAGGGACAGTCACAACGTCCCGGTTTATG
>CAIPJU010000641.1 GCA_903865465.1 uncultured Bacteroidota bacterium | reverse complement strand
GAAGCAGGAACAGAAGCCTGACCAGGAAAAACCACAGGCTGAAGTGCAGGCTCCAAAATCGCATGCCGTAATCGGAGGTGAATCGGAACTCCTTCTGAAATATCTTGATGAGAACGGAAACTATATAAAAAGCAAGGAGTTTCCTTCGCTTATTAAAGCCTCAATAGTTCATGATAATCTGGGACCGAAACAACTGGTAATCGATATTCGTGACTCCAAATCATTTTCCGGCGGACATATTAAAGGTGCTGTTAACAAGAAATTTGAAGAGTTGCCGGCCTATTTCCAAAAGGGGATTAAGCCCTTTGAATTCGAAAGGATAATCGTGGTTTCCGATGACGGTCAGCTTGCGAGTTACACCACATCTCTTCTGAGACTTTTGGGTTATGGTAATATATATGCCATGAGATGGGGGATGAGCGCCTGGAATAACAGTTTCGCAAAGGATGGCTGGCTTAAAGGAGTATCAGGAAAGTATGAATCTTCGCTCGAAACAAAAGCCAATGAGAGAGATATTGCAGGGTCATTGCCGGAACTCAAGACCGGACTTAAAACCGGGGAGGAGATTACTCTGGCACGAATAAAAAAGCTTTTTGAAGAGGGAACCGGCGGAGTCTTAATTACTGCTGATGAGGTCTTTGCAAACCCAAATAAGTACTTTATTCTTAACTTCGAGAGAAAAGACAAATACGAAGATGGCCATATCCCTGGCGCAGTAAGATACAAACCGGAATCAACCCTTGGGTATATTGATGAGATGGGGTCTATACCGGTTGGGAAAACAGTTGTGGTTTACTGCGGTACCGGTCATAATTCGGGTTTTGCGACCGCTTATTTAAGACTGTTCGGATATAATGCACTGACGCTCAAATATGGAAACAACGGCTTCATGCATGATAAAATGGTGAAACAGAGAGCCGCTTTGTCATGGCTCCCTTTTGGAACAGAGGATGTGAATAATTTCGAAGTGGTAAAGTAACGAAGGTATTTTTTAAATCATAATTCCGGACCGGTCATAGTATCGGGCCGGAATTTGTATTTTAATGCCTCGGTTTCATTATCCGAAACCAGAATATAAAGGTTTGAAATACCCATTTGTGACAGTATCATCCAAACCTTTGATGAGAGGGTAATGTTATCTGATCTGAGAATAATTGCACCACTGAAATTTTTGATTGTTTTTAAATATTTTCCAGTAAGAACAGAGTCGGCAGGAATTGAGATTGAACTATTCAGATTGTCTGTATTACTTTGACCCTGCGGGGACAGATTTATATACAGTTTTTTTCCATCAATTGCTTTTAATCTCTCCTCAGTGATGAGGTTTGTTTTATTTGCGCTGGGTTCAAACCACTTTTTGGTGTCGCTTTTAAAGTGGCCTGAACCAAATAATCTTATTGATACAAGCACTATTATGAAGAGTAAGATTGCAATCAATATTTTATTTTTGAGAAGAGTCTCCATATCATCTGATTTTATTCCTGTTTTCCATCAACCTGTTTCGCCTTTTACAGCCATCTACTCGCAACCGCCATCGAGTTTCTTTTTTGAGCTCTTTTTCGAATTTAAGAATTTCGTCTTCATGCTGTCGGGAAGAGAGTTCATCTCAGTAAATAGTTTTTTAGCACGTGTCCTGTTCTCATAAAGAGCATTTTCTTTTGCCGTGATACTTTCACCAGTAAAGGTGCTGTTCATAATAGTCCTGAACCATTCATTCATTCCGCCTGTCATGACAAAAGTGTTATTAAATCCAAACCCCTTTGCCATTACGAGAGCGGAG
>CAIPJU010000640.1 GCA_903865465.1 uncultured Bacteroidota bacterium | reverse complement strand
TCTGACAATTCTCAATCGAGGCTTTCTTCCCGGATAACATAATGAGGCCGTTTTTTTGATTCCATAAATATATGGCCAACATATTCTCCGATAATTCCGAGTATGATTAGTTGGATCCCTCCGATAAAAGTTACCATAAAAAATACTGATGTCCAACCCGGAACCGAAAGCTGGGTAAAGAATTTGATATAGAGTGCATACAGGCCGTATAAAATAGAAAGGAATGCAATAATAAGGCCCAGAATCGCAGAAATCCGAAGAGGCTTGATACTAAAACCTGTAACACCTGATATTGCCAGCGAGAACATTTTCTTTCCTGAATACCTGCTTTTTCCACTATGCCTTTTGTCGGGGAGGTATTCTATCCCTGTATGACTGAATCCCAGCCACTTAATAATACCCCTGAAAAACAGGGCATCTTCGCTGAACTGATTTAATTCATTTGCGACACATCTGTCAATGAGCCTGAAATCAGCCTCTCCCTGTTCCAGATTTACATCCGAAATGGCGTTCATCAGTTTATAAAACAACTTTGAGGTGAAGCTCTTATAAAAAGAGTTTCCTGAATCCATGCGTTTTGTGAAGACAACATCAAATCCCTCCTGCCATTTTTTTATCATAAGAGGAATCATCTCAGGCGGATGCTGAAGGTCGCCATCCAGTGATATAATACAATTGCCGCTGGCCTTTGCAATACCAGCCCTCAGTGCGCTCTGATGTCCGAAATTTCTGGACAACGAGAGAAAATTTATCCTCGCCTCTCGTGCATGCAACTCTTTAAGCAAAATCAGGCTGTTATCCCGGCTGCCGTCGTCGACAAAAATAATTTCAAAATCAGGATAATCTGATAAGACTTTTAGCAGACGTTCAGACATAAAGCTGATCGTATTCTCTTCATTGAAGACAGGTATAACTACTGAAACTTTGAAATTACTTTTATGTATGGCCATATTTAATCTATTTGAAAATAGATTCAGAAAATATCAGATGGTCGTTTACTCTATTTTTGAAAATAAGAAGCCACGGAATTCTGATTTCACATTTGCCCTGTCAGCTGCCTCAAATTCAAGAACTTTTTGATAATCAGGATGAAAATAAGAGAGAAATTTGCTCCTGTTGAAAAACCAGCAAGGGTAGCTTGCCCTGTAGATCCGCGGATCGACTTTTTGGACCGTAATGCGGTCATTACCAACCACTAACGGAGTTCTGTCAACTATAATATATTTAATATTCATTGACATAACGAGCTCTAATACTTTTTGAGGTTCTTCGAGATATTGAAGAACGCTGGAAAAAAGTACTGCATCAATATGCTGTGATTCGCAACATTCCTTCATGGTGTGAAAGAAGTGCAGCCTGTCACTTTCAAAGTCATTTATACCCCTCTTTACAAATTCCGGCTGTTCAACAATGCACCAGTTTACTTCACGGAGCGAATCAAGGAACATTTTGTGCTGTAAGTAGGTAGATCCAAGCGATCCTCCAAAGTCAAGTATATTAAGTTTGCCGCCGTTTCGGGCTGAAATCCACATTAATATTGAAAGCAGGGGGAAAGAATAATCAATTTTATCAAACAAAAACGAATCTCTTTCATAAGCTGCCTTGCCTTCTCTAACTGACCTGGCAGCACTCTCTGCCTTATCAAAGATTATTCCTTCATCGTAACCTGTGCTACGTTTAAGAGCTTCGCCCCAGGAGGAATAATTACCATGCCAGCCATAGATCAGCCCGGCAAGTTTTCTTCTCAATATTTCAGGAAGAAGTTGTTTTATTATATTTCTTAATTCAGGATTCAACTGCATAATTTAGTTTCCAAAGTGATGTTCGCTTTTCAGGATTTCCAATATCGATTTGGTCCGTGAGTCGACAGTATGTGATAAAAGTGTACGTTTCTGTCCTGCAAGGGCGATCTTCATGCGCTCTGAATCGTTTTCCAGAAGCCATTTGATCTTTTCTGCACAATCGTCAGGATCATTGTAAACAACGATTTCCTTTCCAACTTCAAACAGCTCTTCCAGGTTGCTTTTATAATCAGTCAGAAGACAGCTGCCTGTGCCTGTTGCCTCAAAGAGTCTCATATTCCCTGCATAATCACCGGCAACATCTCCATGGCTGTTTAGAATAATCCTTGAACATTTGAGCAGAGTGTACATCTTTAGACCATATTCCGGCTTCTTAGTTTTACTGCGGAGCATTTTGGAGTAGAGAAGTACTTTCTGTTTTCCATGCTGAAGTATGCTAAATAACTTTTCAGGATGTTTGATTCCAATAGAAACGAGTATTCTGTAAGTAGAGAAAAGGATTTGTCGCTGGGCTAACATGGAGCGGCTCTCAATTTCAGCATAAAGCTGCAGATCGATATTTTTACTGACCAGATTTTCAATCAGTCTGATCCTTGAATTATGGTATCCATATCCCTGAAAAAGTGATCCCGAAAACAGAACATTATTAACAGGGAAGTTCTCAAAACTGTCGATGGCAGGAAGAAGATCAGAGTCAAATCCGTGATATACCAGATACGATTTAATACCTGCCGACTCAAATTCAAGTTTCAGACCGGGGGTACAGGTTATAACAAGATCAAGGGATTTTAGCTTATCAAGATTTGAGAGATTAATTGGCGCGCAATGATAACCGACGTATAATTTAATATAGGCAGCTTTCTTTCTGAGATCATCAATGAAAGTTAAGGAGGTGAAACGAAAATCTTCAATCCATAAAACATCAGGCTGAAATTCTGAGATCCTTTTAAGAATATATTCTTCAGTATTTCCCGCCCTGACATTGTTCTCCAATAACCATTTTCTCTGAAGCCGTTTGTCATTAGCTATAATACAAACTGCAGGAATACCGTTATTGCAGAACGACCTTGTGTACGATGCTGCAAATTCAGTTGAATCGGAAAGAAGGGAATCATAATGATCATCATATGCTGCCGAATGAATCCCTGGATTGTTTTCATAGAACTCCCGCAGGTAACCGGGATACATTGAACTTATTATCAGCAACTTAAAACCAAATATCATAAAATAAAGTATCTTCCGTTTTCAGACCTTTCCGATCACTTTCTTTTCATAGTTCAGAACAATTCTGACCATTATAAAGATTACTGAAAGGTAACACACAACTTCTATCAAGACATATATTTTAAGGAAATTTCTGAATTCGAGATTTCTGAAAAGAGAAAGGCAGACAATGGCAACAAAGTAAAATATTTGCCAGATACTATAATATTTAATCTTGCGCATAGAGATAAAAAGGCAAGAGAAAGATGAAACTATGAAATTCAGAACAAATGACCACACCATTATTCGGGAGATATCGCCTGACACTGACCAGTTGCTTCCAAAGACAAAGCCGAACAGGGTATTACCGAATAAAAGAATCACAAGAGTTTCAGCGACTGAAATGGCTCCTACTATCATCAAGGTGCCTTTCAGATCGCCAAGGAAGCTTTTTCCGGCATTGAAACTCGACGAGAATCTCTGAAGAAGGACATTTGACAATGATGATGCAATAAATGCAAGAGGTATTGAGAGTACAAGCTTTGCGAGGTCGAAATAACCTGCATTTTCTGAAGAAAAGAATTTGTTGATAAGGATGGGTGGTAAGAAAAAACTGCAGGTGCTCATAAATGCCGGAATAAGATTATATCGCGGAAATTCTGAATATTTACCTGCTACATATTTTATCTTATTAAGACTCAATAAGTTTAGATGAAATCCATTTCTGAATGATTGTATTATTGTAGCAATGACATTGGATGTCTGACCTGCAATATCACTTAAAATAAGTCCTGAATGATTTTTTAAAAGAGCAAAAGTTACCTGCGAAATACCTTCTCCTCCCCTTCTTACCAGTTTATTGGCTGAAACCTGTGTATATTTTTTCTTTCGTATTAGCCAGTAATTAAATGATTGTCCTGCATTAAGAAGGAATGCACCTAAGGGGACAAGTAACAAAAGGGAGCATGAAATCCCGTTTTTAAGGTTAATCAGGCTAAGTATGTCATTCCCAAAAAAAAGAAATATTATAAAAAATATAAGTGAAATTGTTAAATTGGAAATCTGGGTAAGTGCCAGCAGTCCTGCTGATTCCTTATCGGAACGTGGCAGAACAATAGCATCATCATATCTTAATGAGGAGATACAGGCAATGATCCCCACCATACTCATATAGACAGAAAAAGCGCCAAAGAGACCGGGGGGAAAAAAACGCCTCAGAAAAGGCTGAAGAAGAATTGATATAAGCTGTGCAAGGACCGTTCCTGTAATGAGAACGGATGTATGCCTTATCAGTTCAGATTTTAAAAGCAGACGTGGATTCAGGGAAAATATCAATTGATATTCAATTTTAATCAATCTTTTCTAAAGGGGACCATTCTGTCGACCCTGAGAGTTATGAAATAGTAGAAGACAAGAGTCAGAACAAAAAGCGGTACCTGCAGGAATTTAATTTCCCTGTAAACACCTATAATAAAAATATTTACAATATTTATCAGAAGCAGGAAACATATTACACTTTTGTGTGAATAGCCAGCCTGTACAATTCGCTGGTAGACATGTTTCCGATGAGCCTGGCTAAGATTTTCCCTGTTCCGCAGACGTCGCAGCAAGGTTAATGTGGCGTCAAACCAGAATGGTGAAGTTAACATTATCCAGTTGAGGATGGAAAAGTCGAGAACATTATGAAAATAGATGCCCATAATGACGATGATGAAGCCAATCTGAGTACTGCCCACGTCACCCATGAATATCCTGGCCTTTGGCCAGTTCCAGTATAAAAATCCGGAGATGCAGGATATCAGCAACACTGTTGTAAGGTTCCAGGTAAAAACGAACAGAACCGAACATATTATAATAGCCTCTGTTGAGGAAAAGCCATCAATCCCATCCATGAAATTATAAAGATTTATAAACCAAACCATTCCAATTACGGCCAGAGGATAGATAATGAATTCCATGTTTGCTGCAAATCCCGGGATGATAAGAGGTCTTAAGCCACCGAGAAACCAGAAGGCCAGTGTCGAAGTAATAAAATGAACACAGAGCCTGATATAAGGCTTTATACCAATTATATCATCAATAAAACTGATAACAGCAATGATAATTCCTGACATTAAAGCCAGGAAGAGAGCTTTATCAACTAAACCCGCCAGGTAGAATATGGTGAGTCCTGTATACCAGGTAAGGACTATTGCTATCCCACCACCAAAAGGAGTCGGGGAAGAATGTAAGCTTCTCTCATTGGGAATATCAAAAATCAGCCTCTTCAACGCTATTTTGCGTATTATCATTGTCAGAAGGAAGGATGCAAGTCCCAGAAAGAGAATTAAGAATATGGCTTCAGGCAATTTCAAGCTTCAGATTGAATTTAAACGTCTTCTGATTATAAAATATTAAATAGTTTTCTTATCGGCCAGATATGCCTTTACCATAATGCAAAGGCCCTCATCGATGGTATATGCCGGACTAAAGCCGAGGATCTTTTTTGTTTTGCTGTTGTCGAGATAAAATGATCTGTAAAGCTTATCGAAAATTGCGGGTTTGACTAAAACTCCTGCTTTAATTAAAATATCAGGCATTCTGAAGAAAACAGGTTTTTTATTCATGCAACCTGAAATCAGCCGTACCAATTCGCTTGTTGACAGTGGTTTTTCGTCCATCAGAATAAAGACGCCCGATGCCTTGATTTCGATTATTCTGTCGATGAATCCAACCAGGTTCTCAACATAGGTATAGTGCCTGTTATTGTTAATCCCATATAATGGCAAGATCGGGAAAGTTTCAATCAGGCGAATTAATTTAAATATATTGGCCCCAACACCTGGCCCATAAACTATGGGTGTTCTTACAATTGAAACTACAAAATCCTTGGTTTCAATTTCCTTGAGACCTATTTCTGCTTCGTATTTGCTTTTGCCATAGGGATCGTCCGGAAAACAAGGTGACTCCTCATTCCAAGGTTCACTTCCATTAATCCATGGTCCGTAGACTTTTACAGTGCTTAGGAAAATAAACTGTTTAACACCTGCTTCTCTCGATAAGCTCGCAACGGTAAGAGCAAGATCACGGTTTATTTTGAAATATTCCTCAAATACTCTCTTATTCGACTGGTGAACTATTGCAGCAAGATGAATTACAACATCGTAACCTTTAAAGTTGA
>CAIPJU010000639.1 GCA_903865465.1 uncultured Bacteroidota bacterium | reverse complement strand
TTATTATGCATGGCCTCTCTGACCAGCTTATCAACCCCCAGGGAACAATAGAATATTTCAAAGAGGTCGAGAAACAGATGGGAGGAGACAAAGCAACTTCAAAATTTGTTCGCCTGTATTTAGTTCCGGGTGTTAATCATGGTTTTGTGGGAGCCGGTGCCGGACCAGTCGGTGAAATGGATGCTCTTATCAGCTGGGTTGAGAAGGGGAAGATCCCCGGAGTAATAAATGCTGAATTGCACGATATGTCTGGCAAACTCATCCGAACACGCCCCCTCTTCCCCTATCCTCAGATTGCACGTTACAAAGGGTCAGGAAGTACTGATGAAGCCGCTAACTTTGTGAAAAGCTTACCGGATAAATAAAAGTTAGCTAAGAACTTACGATGGTTTGTGCAAGGAAGGAATACCTAATGCACTGCAATATAATCATCCAGCTCTTTATGCCAGATATCAGGTTCGATGGTTTTTTCAATGGTCTCTTCATTAAAAAGAAGATCAACCAAATAATGAGGCTGTTTGCCTCCTATAAGTACTGATTTTGTGCACGAAACGCAATATACCACGACATCATGAACAGGCATTTCGCCTGTCCTGATCTTCATTTGCTCTTTTACTTTTAATACAGGCAGAACTCCATAAAAAGAATCGCCACAGCATGTTGCCCTTTCCTTAGTCTTCTCAGGCTCAACAAGATTAATATTCATTTTTTTCAAGAGCAAACGAATCGCATTCTGAACAGCCTCCTCATTTCTGGTAGGACAGGCATCGAGGATTGTCATCGTTTTTCTCTGATAATCATGAAAAGGGAAATTCTCGCTTTCTGCTATAATTTCCCATAATGATTTCGTCGTGGTCTCCGGGTAATTATTCTTAAAACGCTTGTTGCATCCGGGACAGATATTAATAATATTCGTCTTTTCTTTGACATCAGGTTCATGCCTGCAGCATGTTAAATACAGATCCATTTTACCAACCGAGTCATTCAGGAAATCATGTACCTTCTGTGCCAGTTCGGGTTTATATAACATCAGAGCACAACCGGGGGCAAACTTATTTGGAATATTATTCATACTTTTTTTCTGACTTTTCCATGTTTATCTCTTCTAAAATACTGTCACAAACTCAGATTATCAGGAAATTCAACATTGACAGTTATAACGGCGAACAGAACTTCAAATCTATCAAATAAGAATCAAAAGGCTGATCCTTATCAATTAAAATTTCAGGCAGGGAACCGACAGCAGGTAAAATAAAGTATCCTACTTTTGGAAAATGAATCTGAGATAAGTTATGAAATTGCTTTTTATCTGTTCCTTTAACTCTATCCGCAGCCGAACGGCTGAAGTGATTTATGAGAATTATGGTCCACATATCGCTAAGTCGGCCGGCATTATGACAAATGCCAGGATAAGGATCAATGCAGGCCTGATCGACTGGGCTGATATTATCTTCACGATGGATTCAGAACAGGAAGCGTACATCCGAACGCTTTTCCCGGCGACCAGTAGCCATCGCGGGATTATCAACCTTAATATTTCAGGCGAATATTATTTTAATCAGCCTGAACTTATAAATGAAATCCGGGAAAAGGTTGACCCATATCTGGAAAGTTTATTGCCTTCCGGGTTCTAACTACACACTAATCGTGGTAATTGAGCTCAGTCGGAAACCAATAATTAAAAGAATATCATTTTCGTATTATGAAATGTGAAGTCACCGATTTTGAAGGATCGCTCTCAGAACAAACAGTAAATAGTACCTTTGCCGACAGAGAGCATTTACTGTCATGACCAATATATACCGGTATCTTATCAGAGTCACCTGCAGCTATTGAAGTCAGGCTGTTCAACAGCGTGGCATTCCAGCCTTCTCCTTCAATTTTAACCCTCAAGCGGTAGATATCGCTATTGTTAAGTGAATTGTTTTTTAAAGATTCCCCTGTATTTGTTAGGGTAAAAATGCAATACTCGCCCTGATTTTCAATTTTTAAGGTTGACGGAGCTAAAACTGACACACCACGCTTCTGTGAACCAGATCCATCAAGAGATCTTACACCAATCTTGTAGGAAAGTATTCCGGATGAATTCTTTTGAAGGCCGATAATATAAAAATGCAATCTGTTCGGAGAATCAATATATTCAAACCTGCTGCCTGAGTTGTTTCCTGCGTGGAACAAGGCATCATTCAACTGTCTGTAATCGGCTATGGTTCTCATGATTATGGTTCCATCAGGCTTCTTGTAATCTACTTTATTAATATCCTCAGGATGAGCATCAATAACCCAGTTGAAGCAGTTGAATCCGTTTGGACCACCATTATTGCTTTCTTTATCCCTGTTTTTTGCAATAAGAAGACCATTATCAGGACAAAAAGAGTCGTATCCGATTCGCTGTACTGTTTCGAGTGAATAGAAATCGTAATTCGGGATACCCGGAGAGAGAGGATTCATCGCCGGATCATCAGCAGGTGTCCTGTCGTGAGGTTCGGCGCCATCGAGTCTGACAATAAGCCCTGCAAATTCCCCTTGCAAGGGCTCTACGGCCCTTGCCGTTATAGTAGCTACAACAACTCCTGATTTTGCAAGACTATCACGACTAATGGTCAACACCTGATTTTCATGAAGAAAACCATTTATCATCCGGTTCCGAAGCATCAGTCCGGCAGGCATTGAGGCTCCCATTATTGCAGGAACCACCCATCGTTTGTGTGGTCCACCGGGACCATTGAAGGAGCCTCTGTCCATCATATCCCAGGGACCGGAGCCAACCCGTCGGTAAGGTTTTACATACGGATTATTGTTATTATCTCCAATCTGGAATGCATAATGACCGAGTTCATGAGTTATTGTTCCTGAATTTTCACCCTGTCTGATTGATGATAATCCCCACTGCATCTGTCCGGCTTTCCAGGATGTCCATGTAGTGTATCTTGTCGGGATCCATCGCGGTTTTGAAGTATCAGGGTTGCCCCATACTGCAGGAATATCATCTTTTGATATGAATTTCATCTCGCCAAATTCCTGCCATACACCTGTTTCGTCATAGCCGGCATAAATCCTGAGAATCGCATCATATTTATTTATAAGATCCCCTTCTGCAGCTTTCCACAGCGAATCAGTATCAGGCTCCATAATGCCTGAAGCCTGGCTCCCATCTGGAGTCGAGTTGTTCTGATAATATTCATTAAGACCATATTCCCAAAGATTTTTTGGCATACGGTAAGGTCCGTAAGAATCAAGAACCGTAATGCCAAATTTCCCGCGCGACTGCTCCATCCAGTAACCATTGATTGTATGATGGTGGTTAATTATCGAAGGAGTCAGCCAGAAATCTGAGTAGAATTTCGCAACATCCACTCTTTTTACAGGCTCAATCTGCGGATTTCCGAAGAGGTCAGAATTTTTTGGAAGGGTAATCACAAAAGGCTGATCGGGAAAGTCAACTGCAACCAATGCCATTCTGAATTTACGTTCAGGAACCAGTGTCTGGTCTGCCCAGTTTTTACCCGGAATCGGATGATAATCATCGCACGACATATCATCCTGGTCCTGTACATTCTGAGGATCAATTGGTTTTGGCGGAAAAACAATCTCTCGTTCTGCTTTACCTGATGATGATACTTTTTCGTGCTTATTCTGTGCGGGAGAAATCACAGCAAAGGAGAGGAGAAAAGAGAAAAGAAGAAATTTTTTCATTTAAATATAACTAATTGACTTTATGATTACTATCTTTCATTCTTCTTATCCTTCTCCAGTCGTCAAGGGATATGACAGTGTCCTTAGGAATATCGAGGATCCCTATTTCGCCCGTCCTGGCATTTACCAGAAGCCAAATCAGCGAGGCTGCATGGTCAATCTTCTTCTGAAACTGTACAATCTGAAATTGCCAGTTACTATCACTGTCTGTAGGAACGGTTACAATATGAAGTTCATTAAAAATTGTGGTATCCGCATATTTATAATCAATAATCTGCTTTATTTCCGGAACCTGTTGAACCAATGCAATTGCCATAGAATCATTAATGGCGAATTTTTTAATCGATTCAGCAGTCTCAATTTTGATGATCGAATCACCATTATCGGCCGAATTTTGATTCGCCCCGGTATTATGCCCATTCCTGTTTCCCGAACCAGACATGCAGGACCATAAAGAAATTAACACGATAATTGAAATTAATAGGTAATAAGGCTTCATTTTACCATTTTAGTTAAAACTCTTATTTGTGAAGATAGATACAATTTCTTTTTAACGTCTTACTTATACGCATTAATAGCCTGCAGATACTTCGCCCTGGCGATCAGATAATTACATTTTGATTCTGTCAAAATTATTAGGCTCATTCTATAATCCGATTCTCCTTTAATCCTCTGCGTAGGTTCTTAAAGAATTGCTGCCGGAACATTTCCTTCATTCAATATTTAAATACAACAAAATTATTTATATCCCTTTTACAGGTTATTGTATCTTCATATTCCATCCTCTTCCCGTTTCTAAGCAATTCCCAGTTTAATTTTGACCTCTTCTCTGCAAATACTTTGGTAGTGACCGTAGAATTAACCATCCCTCCTATCCATATTAAATCAACACCTGATGTAAACTTGTAGGTTTTTCCATAGTTAACTATTTTATAGGGATAAATAGAACCTCCAAAGACACCATTTGAGTCCCAGCATAGAAGAAGTGTGTCGGAATCAGGAATTTTACTTTTCCTCTCTATTTTTATGGTTAGATCGGCCAGTTTTTCCAGTGAAAAGTTAAGATTAACAGCATATTGTTCAAGGTCGAAAAGTGTCATCTGGTTGTTCTTAAAAAGGTACCCCGAATCACCAACCAGGAAAAAATTATAGTTTTTCGCACCTTTGATTTTTCTCAGTAAGAATGTAAAACAACCTGTGCTGTCGGTTGAGAACTGACCGGCTTCAATCTGTACCGGATTCTCTTGGCTATTTAATATCCCCTTGACAATTATTTTCTTAAAAGGTATCCCCTCTTCAGTTGCTGCATCAGTGACTTTGCCGTTTAATTTCAAAGTACCTTCCGTATTGAGACATCCTGTAAAAAATAAGATAGCAAATGCAATTTGTATTAATAATTTCAGGGTAACTGAATCTGTTTTTTGCATATCGAAGGCAGGCTGAAAAGGAAAATAAAGTTAGCACTTTTATCTTACAATGAGAAGCCCGGATCAACACGAAGCTATTTTGTCTTGGTTTGAATCCCCCGGGCTGTCCTTTGAAAAAATGCAGGAGTGACCCCGATAAACTTCTTAAAGGCATCATTGAATACTGAATATGAATTAAATCCGAGTTCCTGGTATAAGCCTTTCAAAGGAACTTCAGGTTCCTTGTCTGTCAGTATCCTGACAGCTTCGTCTATCCTGAGTTTATTTATAAAAGCCGAGTAATTCATTCCATGAATTTCGTTAATTACGAGTGACATATATGACCTGTTGGTACCACATCGTTTGGCTAATATTTTAATTGTAAGGTTTGGTTCCGTAAAAACCTTGTTTTCCAGTGATTTCCGGAGGCAATCGAGAATCTGTCTCTTATGTTCATCATCGAGTACCAGATGGTTTCCTTTACCATTGGCTGTTAAATAAGGAATCCCGTTTTCTTCATGGTTATTGTCTGATTCATCCTTTGATTTCACAACCGGGATACCGAGATTCTGATAAACCAGGTACCTGTAAGCCATCTCCTTTCGCCAATAGAGAATAATCGTTAAAACGAGTAGAGCAAGAATTAAAGAGCTTCCGGCGATTGAAATACTGACAATTGCATTTTTATTTTTAAGAGCTGTTTTCTGGAATAGCAATTGCTGGTCTTTTTTATCAGACTCATATTTCGACTGCATTTCCGCGATTGCTTTGCTATTCTGTTCATTGAAGATAGTATCGGAAAGAGTCTGGTAACGATGAAAGTATTTTAAAACACTATCCGGATTGTTAAAC
>CAIPJU010000638.1 GCA_903865465.1 uncultured Bacteroidota bacterium | reverse complement strand
GTTATTTCACCTAAATCAAGACAATTTATTGGACCTTAATCAAAATCAAATATTTGTATTTTGAATTACTAATTCCCTGAATCATGAAAAAAATCTTTTTCTCATTGGCGGTTTTCTACGCTGTCGGAGCCAATGCACAGAATTACCTTATAACGTTTGCAGGGACAGGTGCATCAACCAATGTAGGTTTCGTTAAGGTAGAGAATCTGACTTCAGGGTCATCATTGAGTATCAGCGGGACAGATATCCTTCACTTAACCGACATTGTCACTGAATCATATTCGACAATTGACAAACAATCCACTGAGATTATGATTTACCCGAATCCGGTGACCAGAAACACTTTAATACAGTTTTACCCGCCTGAAGCAGGACGGGCTGTGGTATCAGTGACAGATATCAACGGAAAGGTATTGGTACAGACTGAAAGTTTTTTAAATATTGGCCTGCATGAATTTAAGTTATCCGGTTTAAAAAGTGGCTTTTTTCTGATCAGTATTACAGGCAACGGCTTTCATTATTCAGGTAAATTATTGTCCAACAATGACTCAAATGGAACAATCACTTTAGAAGAGATCAGCAGGAGTCAGGCAACTGAAAACAAACCAGCAAAGAAAGCAGATTTCAAAGGTATTCAGGCTAATATAGATATGTACTATACTAACGGAGACAGGATAAAATTCACTGGTATCTCAGGAGATTACAGCACAGTAATTACAGACATTCCTTCAGTAGACAAGACAATAACTTTTGATTTTATTGCCTGTAAAGATGGTGATAATATTAATTATCCGGTTGTTAAGATTGGCGAACAGGTTTGGATGGCAGAGAATCTGAAAACTACTAAATACCGCAATAGCGATTTAATTGGAACGACCTCACCTGCAACATTGGATATAACAGGAGAGAGTGAACCCAAATATCAATGGGCTTATAATGGTAATGAGAGCTTGGTAAACATTTATGGAAGATTATATACCTGGTATGCAATTACTGATTCACGTAATGTATGTCCGGAAGGCTGGCATCTGCCCACCAATGACGAATGGACAACTTTAACAGATTTCCTTACAAACAACGGATATGGTTACGAGGGAAGCGGAAGCGATATAGCAAAATCCATGGCAGCCACTTCGGGTTGGACAACAAGTTCAAATGCAGGAGGTGCAGGTAACGACCAGTTAAGTAATAACAGCAGCGGCTTTACAGCCCTGCCAGGTGGCGACTACGCCCCCTATGGATTATTCAACGGCCTTGGGTGGGAAAGCCGCTGGTGGACAGATAGCGATTGGATCCGATACTTGTATTCCACCGATAGTAATTTACCCAGTGTCACAGTCGTTTTGAATTCTGGTGCCTCTGTTCGTTGTGTAAAGGATTAGGTGTACCAAGACATGTTCAAAACGACCAGGAATAGACAGTCCTGGATAGTATATATCTGTTTGATGTTGTCATTTACGCCTGACTTTTATCTTTTGACTTTCATCGTTTATCCCGGGAGGAACCTCAGAAGATCCTCTCCAATACTTTTTTAATAATTCTTACCTCCGGACATTTTTTTATCTTTGTATAAAACAGGAACCAATGGTTTACACAATCAAAATAAGGGACAAGTCAGAAAAGGCAAGAAGCATTATAAACATGCTCAAGGCTCTTAGGGATGAAAATGATTTCATAGAAATCTATGAAGAAACAGATAGTCCAGATGATCTCTCTGTAATGAACGAACTGGAATCAAGGTATAACTCATTTCTAAAGGATCCTAATGGGAAGGATTGGATTGAGATAATGAACAGTCATGCCAGTATTTCAAATGAAAGGTGATCCTACCAATCGCCCTTAAATAAGCAAGTCGTCTTCAACTCCATTCTGTCTCCCTCAAAATCGCAAAGGTTCAAAACAAACAGGCTGTTTTCGGTTTTTTGCACACACATTAACTTACCATGTAACTCCCTTTTTATTCCCTTTAACTGCGTGGCTAAGTGAAAATATCACCTCAAAATCACAAATTTACTTTGCGAACTCTGCCTCAACTCAGCGCCCTCCGCGGTTAAAAAGAAATTCTGAAGATCCACATAACTGATTCCAAATCGATTTTCGGTTTCTTCATTCTTTTAACCACGGTGTTACACAGTGTTAAGCGGAGTTTCACGGAGTTAGAATAGCAGATAAAGTTGAATCTGCGTATACAATATAATTGCTTTTTCTGACGGGGTATCTCCTTTTCCTTCCGGAAAACACTCTGTTATAGTGAACAGATCGCTATAAAATCACAAATCACTTTGCGGTCTTTGCTTCGGCCCAGCGAACCCTGCGGTAAAAAGGAGGCCATATCCAGCTAAAAGGAACTGATTTCCAACATAGTTAGAGAATTGCTCAGGGCACCAATGGCAGGTTTTGGTTTGCCGGATTTTTTCTTCCTGTAAGTTCCTGCCTTACAGGTACAGAGTTGGAAAACGAAGAGCCTGGTGTGAGG
>CAIPJU010000637.1 GCA_903865465.1 uncultured Bacteroidota bacterium | reverse complement strand
CAAATCCATCTTAACTATGGGACCATGGTTTACAATCCTTCCCGATGATGGATAAAATTTATACTGGAACAGCGGATTCAATTCATAATAGCCTTTTCGTCTGATATAACCTACTTCAGCCAGATAATCAGTTCCTACCCTCGACTGGTTAAGCGTTGCTGTTAAATGCTGGTTAGAATAGGTAACATTTGCTGAAGCCGCAGCTGCCTTACCTGTAGATCCTGGAAAAAAGGACTGGTGATAGAAGGCTTTCCCTGTCCACTTGTTGTCGGCGCTCGCCAGGTTGTATTCAACACCTGCCACGCGGTTAAAGCTTTTACCCGTAAAGGAAGAATCACTCCTGGCTCCTGTAAGCTGCTTATTAACAACAAAAGCAGAAATGCTCGATCGGCGGAATATCTTTCTTTGAAGCGCGGCAACGGTAAAATTACCTGCCTTAATATCTGCATTTTCTGCTGTCTGCATATCCATTAATCCTAACCTCCAGTTATTGCCAATCTTACCGCTAAGCCTGGCCCCGGCCTGAACAGGATTGCTCAGTCCTATTCTCCTCGAAAAGAAAGGCCTGAGGTTATCGGTGCCCAGGTTGGCAAACAGGTCGCTGTTCTCGAGGTAGAACTGTCTCTTTTCTGGGAAAAAAAGTTCGAAGCGGTCGAGGTTGGTCCTTTGCTGGTCCACTTCAACCTGTGAATAATCGGGATTGACTGTAAGATCGAGGTTCATTGATGTTGAGAGTATCACTTTTGCATCCATTCCTCCTGTAGCAGAAAACTTCTTTTTGCTTCCTGATTCGTTATCCTGGGTTGCCTTGGCTGATACATATGGAATAAGTGAGAACCTTGGACCCGAAGAGGGCAGTGGCTTATCCCAGACGAGTGAACCGGTAAATGCAAGTGTTGCAGTTGCAAACTGACGAGGCATTGGAGCCCAGCTCGATTTTTCATTAGTTTTCAAGTCGAGCCTGCTGAAGTTAATGCCCCACTCAGCTTCTCCGCCATTATACCGGACGCTTCTGAATGGTATAGCAAACTCCGCTACCCATCGGTCTTTATAATTTTTCACTGCCGACCGCCACTTTATGTCCCAGTCGAGGTTCACCAGACCTCCATTTGCCTGCATGCCGTCCCATTGGGCTCCCTCGGATGAAACACCGAAGGCAAATCCGTTAGTCTGGTCATTGAAAGTATCAATAAATGCAATGAAATTATCGTTTTTGTTGAAGGTGAAGTCGCGCCGGAGTGATTCGACAGGTCTTTTGCCCGGAGTCGGGTCCCAGCATGTAATTCCAATATATAATGTAGATGCTGTGTATGTTACCATTACGTCTGTTTTGGCAGCAGCATATCCGGTATCTGTCGGCAGAACTCTCTGAAAATGATTGGCCTTGTCGGCCGTGACCCATGCAGGCTCATCGAGGATTCCATCAATGGTTATATTATCGGTTGTTTCGGATATTGCAATCCGGTATTTGTCGCGATTAATACCCTTTGGCCGGTCAACGGCAGATAATTGAAAGCATTGTAATAGTAAAACAGTTACAAGCAGGCAGGTTCTTAGCATAGGTTTAGAGATAATATTGCGCAAGGTAAAAAAAGAATAAAAACAAAAGTCACAGGCAAATTTCAATATGGTTAATAAATATTAAAATATGGTAGGTTCTGATTATCCTGTCAAATGTTTTACATTTAGTATTTCTATTGAATGAATTGAATACTCAGAGCTTTAATTTATGTAATATGATGATTATCAATGTTTGTAATGATGCTGACGAGCTGGGATTTAAGGCGGCCACTCTGGCAGCGGCAAGGTTGAACGAAGCTGTCGCTGCCAATGGTCAGGCTCGTCTTGTTTTATCTACCGGCAGCTCTCAGTTCGAAACCCTTGAATCACTTTTAAAGGAAGAGGTAGACTGGAGCAGAATAGAGATCTTCCATCTCGATGAGTATGTCGGTCTTCCTCCCGATCATAAAGCAGGTTTCAGGAAATACCTCTATGACAGGTTTATCAGCAAAATTAAGGTTGGCCATTTTTATGGGGTGGAGACGGTGGGCGACATTGAAAGCAATATCCTCTCACTTAGGCGAATTATAAGAGAAAGGCCCATTGATGTAGGGTTGATAGGCATAGGAGTTAATGGACACATTGCTTTCAATGATCCTCCTGCCAATTTTGATTCAAGGGAGAGCTATTTTATTGTTTCGCTCGATGAAGAGTGCAGACAGCAACAGGTTGATGAAGGATGGTTTGAAAATTTAAGAGAGGTTCCTGTACGGGCAGTATCAATGACTCCCTGGCAGATAATGCAATGCAGTACCATAATTTCTGCAGTTCCGCATAAAGTTAAGGCTGTGAGTGTAAAAAATACACTTATTAACAAGCTGACACCAATTGTTCCGGCGACCCTTCTTAAACAACATGCCGATTTTAACCTCTTCCTCGATAAAGATTCGGCTTCAGGGATAATACCTCTGTAACTTTTTTAGGGAAGGGAGATAAAATAGAAAATCTTAATCTTAAAGAAATGGTTATTGAGGCGAAACATTATATGACCGGGTTTCCAATACGGCTTGAAATAGGTGAAGGTATTATTGAAAAGATTACTGAAATTCCGGATTCAGAGTCCGGAAACAGCTTGTTTATTGCCCCGGGCTTTACTGATAATCAAGTAAATGGATGCGGAGGTATCGATTTTGCTCAAAAAGATTTAAGTTGCAGTGAGCTTGAAAGGGCAGCCAGTATCTTGTTAAAAGAGGGCGTTACTACTTTTCTTCCGACTCTGATCACCGACAGCCATCTGAACCTGGTCAGAAGCCTTGGAAACATATCTTCTGCCATGGATGAGTCAGAGCTACTCCGCTACATGATACCGGGTATTCATCTCGAGGGACCTTTTATCTCTCCAGAGGATGGTTTCAGGGGATGTCATCCTGCAAAACATGTGAGAATGCCTTCGGTGGAGGAGTTAAAACGACTGGTTTCCGCCTCCCGAAACAGGATAATCCAGCTGACCCTTGCCCCTGAGCTTGAAGGAGCGATGGAACTCATAAATTATTGTTCAAAGAACGGCATTGTGGTGGCAATCGGTCATTCCAACGCAACTGCTGCTCAGATAAAATTAGCAGCCGATAAGGGGGCAACAATATCGACCCATTTGGGAAATGGCTGTGCAAATATGATCCACAGGCATTTTAACCCCTTATGGCAACAGTTGTCGGATGAAAGGCTGACTCCTTCGGTTATAGCTGATGGTCTGCATCTGCTCAGGGAGGAGATAGATGTCATGTTTAAGGTGAAGGGCAGAGATAATATGATACTTACTTCCGACATGGTATTTCTTGCCGGTATGCCTGAAGGGAGCTACTCTTATCTTGGTACCGAGGTACTTATTACTGAAAATGGTTCGCTGATTGATAAACATCATAATTGTCTGGCGGGGGCTTCCTTTCCCATTAAGCGGGGCATTGAGAATATTTTGAATTTTACAGCTTGTTCCCTTGGGGACGCAATAAATATGGCATCGGGAAATGTCTGCAGGATCTATGGGTTAACTGACCGAGGTACACTTTCGACAGGTAAAAGAGCTGATTTACTCCTCTTTGAAATAGAAGGTAATGTTTTGAAAATAAGAGATATAATTCTGAATGGGGAAAGTATTTAGGAATATTTAACTTATCACCTAAGCCATTTTGTTTTGGTAATGAGTGATAGTATAACTAACTTTGATCGTTAATTAATTCTGAATGAAATGGGAAATCTTGGTGTAACAGAGATACTTTTAATTCTGGTTGTTGTTGTGCTCCTTTTTGGTGGAAGGAAAATTCCTGAACTGATGAAAGGTATTGGGCAGGGTATGAAAGAGTTTAAGAAAGCATCACAACTTGATGACGATTCAGATAAGAAAAGTTCTGAGTCAAAAAGTGATAAGGAAAAATAGTTTCTTAATTCAGTTCAGCCCCTCTCATTGTTTTTGTGGCTGATTAATCTGATACTCTATATTCGGGCGGTTTTCTATGTTTTGTTCCCTGTTCGTATCCATATGCGATTTCGAGCAGGAGCGGTTCGCTCCATGCTTTTCCGAAAAATGTAAGGCCCACCGGGAGTCTGTCGATGAATCCCATTGGTACGGTTATTGCCGGGTATCCCGATATAGCTGCCAGTGATGAGCTTCCTCCTACAAAATGATCTCCAAGCAGAAGGTCAGTTTTCCATGCCGGGGAACCAGTCGGTGCTATTAATGCGTCGAGATGGTATTCATTCATTACCTTATCGATGCTTTCTTCCCTGGTGGACTTAAGCATAAGCGCAAGTGCTTTTTTGTATTCTTCCGATTCAAGCCCGCTCTTCTTCTCAGCCAGTTCAAGTATTTTCTGATCAAAATACCTTAATTCGACGCTGTCTTTCCTGTTAAACTCAATTAATTCAGAAAGGCTCTTTACACATGCTCCCGAGCCGGGACGTGAGAGGTATTTGTTAAGACCGTCCTTAAATTCATAAAGTAATACCTGGTACGAAGCATCTTCGTAATTTGCCACTTTGGGCATCTCTATATCAATTACATTGGCTCCGTTTGCTTTTAGAAACTTCACAGCTTCGATCATCAGAGTATCAACCCTGTCTGAAAAGCCCATCGATTTTCTAATAAGTCCTATTCTTTTTCCTTTAAGTCCGTCTTTTTTAAGGAATTGGGAATAATCGGCATAGCTTTTCCCAGCCTGTGCAACCGTTTTTGCATCAGCAGGGTCTATACCTGCCAGTGCGCCAAGTGTAATAGCTGCATCTGCAACTGTCCTGCCCATGGGACCAGGTGTATCCTGGGTGAAAGAGATAGGTATGATGCCGGAGCGGCTAATCAGACCAACAGTAGGTTTTATGCCAACTATGCCGTTATTATTCGACGGACAAACTATTGATCCGTTGGTCTCTGTTCCTATTGCAACCATGCAGAGATTTGCCGATACTGCTACTCCCGCTCCTGAACTGGATCCGCAGGGGTTTCGGTCAAGAACATAGGGGTTTTTAGTCTGGCCTCCAATACCACTCCATCCGCTCGATGAAACCTGAGCCCTGAAATTTGCCCACTCACTAAGATTTGATTTTGCGATAATCACTGCACCTGATTCCCGGAGTTTCTTAACTACATAGCTGTCGGATGCAGGGAATGAGTTTCTTAAAGCCGTTGCACCGGCTGTTGCAGGCATTGAATCGTGAGTATCGATATTGTCCTTGATAATAACAGGCACACCAAAAAGAGGACCTCTTATCCTGCCGGCAATTCTTTCACTGTCGAGCTTTTCGGCGATATCAAGGGCTTCAGGGTTGATAACAATTACTGAGTTCAGTTCCGGTCCCGACATATCGAGTGCCATAATCCGGTCAAGATAAGTGTTAACTATCTCTTTTACAGTGAATTTGCCATCCTTGTAACCTTTCTGCAGATCGACGATAGTCATCTCTTCAATCCAGCCGGTGTTGTCAGACTCATCAGCCCTTTTGTTGACAGGCTGGTTACATGCAGTCAGGCTGACAATTCCCGATAAAAGCAATGCCAGAAAACGATAATATTTTTTTTTCATAAAGCAGACTGTTTTATTCCTGAGTATAATGACCGATCTCATAAAAGCATAAAATTAATCCAATTCTGAATAATCCAATTACATTAAGAGAAGGTTATTAATTATCTAAACATTTCAGCTCGCAGTTTTTGAGCTCTTCTTAATTAAATTGCTTTTCTGCTCTTTTAAGAATAAATTTGTTGTATTCTAAATGATTCTGAATTAAAAAAGATGAATAACATCTATTTAAGGGTACTGGCCGAATACTCAACAAATGCTTCTGTTGCTCTCGCCACAGTAACAGGATCTTCAGGTTCTACTCCACAAAAAGGGGGTTCCTCTGCACTTTTTAATGAGTCGGGACTAATATCCGGGACTGTTGGAGGCGGCGTTGTTGAAGGCAGGCTGCAGAAGATTGCCTGCGAAGCAATTAAGTTGAAACATTCGGCTTACTTCAGTTTTGATCTTTCAGGAGATATTTCCAATAAAGAGGAGGCAATATGCGGAGGAAAAGTGACTGTTCTTGTCGATGCCAACCTTCAGAACAGCATTGGAATTTTTAATCAGATGCAACTATCACTCGCGAATCAGATTCCTGGAGTTCTTGTTACTATGGTGAACAGGTTTTCTGAGGAGATTGTTCTTGTAAACCGTTATTGGATTACCGAAAAATCTGACGCAGTATTGCCTCCTGATTTACATACAAGAATTAAAGAGGAGGCCGATAAAATGATTCTCGAGGCAAAGCCTCACGATTTCAGAGAGCTAAGCCTTTCCCTTCCTGATGAAGAACCTTCATCTCTCTTTTTTCTTGAAGCAGTTTTACCTCTTCCAAAGCTAATAATTGCAGGGGCAGGACATATTGGAAGATCATTGGCTCACCTTGGGAAGTTGCTTGATTTTGAGGTAACCGTCATCGACGACAGGGCTGAATATGCAAATCATTCCAATATTCCTGATGCTTCTCATATTATTGTTGGTGACATTGGTGTGACAATGGATTCAGTTCCTAAAGACAGTAATACTTATGTTGTAATTGTAAGCCGTGGTCATAAGGATGACGCCCAGGCTCTCAAACCATGTGTTGGGAAGGGTCTTGCCTATATTGGTATGATAGGCAGCAAAACTAAGGTTGAAGCCATGCGGAGGGATTTTATAGAAAACGGATGGGCATCCGATGTTCAGTGGAAACAGGTTAATGCACCGGTTGGACTGCCAATCGGATCGCAGACCGTGGCCGAAATAGCTGTTAGTATTGCTGCACAACTGGTCCTTTTCAGAAGCAAACGGTGATGGAAAATGGATAGTACTTATGCAATAATCCTGGCAGCCGGTGAATCGAAACGAATGGGATTTCCCAAAATGTTGCTTAATTTCAATGGGATAACCATGCTCGAAAGAGTAATCAACAATGTGAAAGGGGCAGGGATTGAAAATGTAATGGTAGTATTAGGTGCGGAAGCAGAAAAGCTTAAGATTATTGCAGAAAAATGCGGTGTAATCTATTGTATCAATAATAATTACACCGAAGGGATGTTATCCTCCGTAAAATGCGGTATTCATAAGTTACCCTCCTCATTCAGGGCAGTACTTGTGTTTCCCGGCGACCAGCCTTTGATACAACCAGTGTCAGTCAATAGAATTTTGGATGCTTTTGAGGATTCCGGAAAGGGTATTGTGATCCCGGTGTGCAGGAAAAAGCGTGGACATCCTATTCTCATTGACAGTAAATACAGGAATGAGATATTAAATCTGACCGACAGAGGAGGCCTGCGAACGCTGGTCACTCTTTTCCCGGATGATCTCCTTGAAGTTGAGGTTGATGATGAGGGTATTCTGAAAGATTTCGATAACTTTGATGATTATATAAGAGAAATTAACCAATCGTAACAGAGATGGAAGAGACAGTCAGTTTTCATTTGAATGGGAATCCGGTGGAACTTAAAACAGATACCGGACAAACCTTGCTGTGGGTCATCAGGAATCATTTTGGCCTAACAGGAACAAAGTATGGTTGCGGGATGGGTTATTGCGGATCATGTACAGTGCTTGTCGACAATGAGGCTGTCCGATCCTGCTCTCTGCCTGTAAGAGATGTGGCAGGCAAAAAGATTGTTACTATTGAAGGACTTTCGGTAAAAGGGAAACTCCATCCTCTTCAGAAGGCTTTCATTGAACATGATGCCCTGCAGTGCGGTTACTGTACCCCCGGGATGATTATGAATGCTGCCGGGTTTCTTGCTAAAAATCCTTCCCCTACTGTCGATCAGATTAAACAGGGTATGGAAGATAATCTCTGCCGTTGCGGCGCTCATGTCAGAATAGTCGAGGCAGTTCATTCAGCCGCTTCAGAAATGAAAGGAGGGATGTAATTATGAAAAATGAATCATCCGATAATAAAATATTATCCTCACCTGCTATTAAGCATGGAATGAGGCGCAGGGATTTCTTTAAGATTCTTGGAGGAGGAATTATTGTTTTCTTCATGCCTTTACCGGAAATCAATCTCTCATCTGCAACAGCTGAACAGAGGCGCGGACTGCCTAAAGACTACAATGCTTTTCTGAAAATAGGCGAAGATGGCACTGTAACCTGTTATACCGGGAAGATTGAGATGGGCCAGGGTATTGTAACTTCACTTCCACAGATGATGGCAGATGAGCTCAATGTACCACTCGAAAAGGTTAAAATAATTATGGGTGATACTGATCTTTGTCCCTGGGATATGGGCACATGGGGATCATTATCCACAAGGGTCTTTGGTCCAAGCATGCGTGCAGCTGCAGCCGAAGCAAAGGGTGTGCTCCTCGAACTGGGTGCAGAGAAGCTCAATGTTCCTGTTTCGCAACTTGAAGTAAGAGACGGGATTGTTGTAGATACCAAAAACAGCTCAAACAAAGTTTCATATTCTGAACTTGCTAAAGGACAGAGGATTGAGAAGCATCTTGAATCAAAGCCAACTCTTGAAGAGTATTCAAAATTCACTTTTGTAGGCAAATCATATAACAGAGCCGATGCCAGGTTAAAGGTTACTGGTGAAGCTAAATATGCCGGTGATATGAAATTGCCGGGAATGGTTTTTGCCAGGATATTAAGACCTCCGTCACATGGGGCGAAGCTTACCTCAGCCGATACTTCGGCAGCTGAAAAAGTTCCGGGTACAACTATTATTCGCGATGGCGACTTAATTGCTGCTCTTAACGAAAACAGGGATAAAGCCGATGAAGCTCTGACAAAAATAAAAGCAGAATATAGTTTCGATGAGCTCAGGGTAAACGACAAAACGGTTAAAGAATGGATGCTCGCAGCTGATTCTGATGTCAGAATTGAAAGGACTGAAGGTGACATGGAAGTCGGTCGGAAAATGTCGGATAAAATATTTGAATCAGTATTTAGTGATCCCTATCTTGCTCATACTCCCATTGAACCTCACACGGCTCTTGCCGGTTTTGAAAGTGATAAGCTCACCGTCTGGGCTTCTACTCAGTCGCCTTTCGGACTGAAGGATGAACTGGTGAGTGAACTCGGGATGCCAGCTGAGAAAGTAAGGGTGATAACTCCTTTTGTGGGCGGAGGATTCGGTGGAAAGAGCGCAAATCAGCAGGGGGTTGAAGCCGGGAAGCTGGCAAAACTATCAGGTAAACCTGTCATGGTGGCATGGACACGAGATGAAGAGTTCTTTTACGATTCATTTCATCCTGCAGGGGTTATCAAAGTTAATTCAGGTATTGATAAAGAGGGGTTAATTAAGTTCTGGGATTACAATATATATTTTTCCGGTACAAGGGGATCCGAAACTATATATAATGTACCAAATGTGAAGGCCACTAGTCATAGTCAGAAGAGGGGCGGACCAAAGGTACATCCTTTTGCTACCGGTGCATGGAGAGCGCCAAATGCCAATACCAACACATTTGCCAGGGAAGTTCAGATAGATATCATGGCCTCGGCAGCAGGAATCGACCCTCTTGATTTTCGTCTTAGGAATCTTAAGGATGAAAAGATGATTGCCTGTCTGAAATCGGTTGCTGACAAGTTCGGATATGTTCCCGGCAAATCACCTTCGGGCAGGGGGATCGGAATAGCCTGCGGCAGTGATGCAGGAACCTGGGTAGCAGAAATTGCCGAAGTAAAAGTAGACCTTAAAACCGGTGAAGTAAAAGTCATCCGAATTGCCTGTTCGCAGGACATGGGCTTATGCGTCAATCCTGAAGGTGCTACCATCCAGATGGAAGGTTGTTTAACCATGGGGCTTGGTTACACCTTTACTGAAGAACTTTCATTCGAGGGAGGTAATATCAAGGACAGGGGATTCGATACATATCAGATTCCGAGGTTCTCATGGCTTCCAAAAATGGAAACAGTTATCCTCGACAGGAAGGACCAGGCTCCGCAAGGCGGGGGAGAACCTGCGATTGTTGCCGTTGGAGCCGTTGTGGCAAATGCCATTTTCGATGCCACCGGTGCACGTCTCTACCGGATGCCAATGACGCGGGAAAGAGTTTTGGAAGCAATAACAAAGGTTCAGCATACCAAAAAATGATATTACTGAACCTTATATTATAAATGAAATCCTTTAAGCGAAGAAGAAGATTAGAAAGGGCTGGGTTCTCAACTTACATTTCCCAGCCTTTTCTATAATCCCGTACCAGGAATTTATTGGCATCTGCAATATTTGTGATTTTTACATTCTCGGCATCATATTCAACTTTTTTACCTGCACGGAGAGCTACCCCTCCAAGAAGAATGGTTTCAGTCACAGGACCGGCATACAGGAAACTTCCCGGTGACTGGGTTTTATTTTTGAAGGAATCAATCCATACATTCATACTCACCACTTCAGTAGGCCCCGCAGCTGGTTTTTCAGTAAAGGTTTTATTATCAGCATATAAAACAGGATTCTCGCCAAGAAAATCGCCTATAATTTTCCCTTTATCGCCAACGAACATCAGTCCTTCCCTGCCAAGCGATTTGCCTGTTGATGCCAGTTCGTCAGGATTCATTGGCTTCATGCCTCCATCGTACCAGAAGAGTTCGAAAGGAGGAAGCTCGGGTTGTTTTCCGAATTTGAACCTTACTATGCAGGACAATGGAAACGCGACATCGTTTTTCACGCCAGTAGAAACATTTCCATCGAGTGCGCAGGTGGTTGTTGCATAAGCTTCTGCACTAAGTGCGGGTGAATTGATACCAAGCGTGCGGAAGAGAGGAAACAGGCTATAGTGGCCCATGTCGGCAATACTGCCTGCCCCAAAATCGTACCATCCGCGGAACACGGCGTGTGTATAGTTAGGATGGTATGGACGATCGGGTACTGGTCCAAGCCAGAGGTCCCAGTTAAATCCTGCAGGAATGGGGGGTGTATCTTTTGGATTAGCCTGCCATTGCGGCCACATTGGCCTTAGTGACCAGTTGTGTATCTCTTTGAGGTTTCCTATTCTTCCCTCGGCAATCCACTTTTTAATAAGATCATACTGCGGTTTGGCGCTCCAGGCAAGCAGATGAGTGCTCATGCCTGTGGTACGGGCTGTTTCCTCAACGACCTTAAATTCATGAATCCTGTTGGCAATAGGTTTGTGCGTTACAACATGTTTTCCTTTTTTCATTGCAGTAACTGCAATAGTACCATGAAGGTGGTCAGGAGTCATGATCTTTACGGCATCGATGCCTGTCTCTTTTTCGAGCAAAACACGAAAGTCTTCATAGGATGTACATCCTTTATAAATTCCGTTATCCTTCGATTTCCCATAATATTTCTGAACAACCTCCAGACCTATGTCTCTTCCCCCGGGGATACCCTTTATTTTTTCGCCCCATGAGTTATCGTCGATAGCCCTTCTGATGGTATTGCGGACATCATTTTGAGACCAGTCGACATAGTCGGTGGTAAATTTATTGGCATCACAAACTGAAACAATCTGAATAGCAGGATTCTTAATGAGTGAACATAATTCCCTCATCCCCTGGGTTCCGCATCCTATGTAAGCCAGTGTCAGCTTATCGCTGGGTGCAATATAGCCCTTGCATCCAAGAACGTTTCTGGGAACTACTGTCAGGGCAAGAGAGGCAACCGCAGCAGAGCCTATAAATTCCCTTCGGTTAATTTTTCCTTTGTTGGACATTTTTGTGTAAGTATTAGAAAATTAGTATTATATGTAATATATTGGCTTTAAAGAAATCGTCATAGTTTCCTGTAGTATTCTGCACTTTCCCTGAATGTATCCAGATCCATTTCAACAAAGACATTTTTAAGTCCTGCT
>CAIPJU010000636.1 GCA_903865465.1 uncultured Bacteroidota bacterium | reverse complement strand
ATCTTCTGGGCAAGAGGGGCGAAGGTTTCAGAATTGCTTTAAGTATTCTTCACATGGGTCGCCTTAAACTTGGCGCTAACGTATTAGGCGCAGCAAAAAAAGGAATAACTGACTCGGTAAAATATGCCAATGAAAGGAAGCAGTTTGGAGTCCTTATTTCAACCTTTGGCGCCATTAAGCAGAAATTAGCCGAGCAGGTAATAAGGCTCTTCGGCTGTGAATCGGCTGTTTACAGGGTAAGCTACGATATTGATAACCTGATGAAGGACCTCACGGCTGAGTGCGGTGATTATGGTCGTACTGCGATTGAATCGATAAGTCACTACGCAGTTGAGGCAGCCATGCTAAAAGTTGTCGGATCGGAAATGCTTGACTACATCGTTGATGAAGCTGTTCAGATACATGGAGGAATGGGTTATTCTGCTGAGATGATGGTTGAACGGGCATATCGCGACTCCAGGATCAACAGGATCTTCGAAGGAACCAATGAGATAAACAGGATGCTTGTTGTCGATACAGCTATGAAGCGCGCCATGAAGGGTGAATTCGACCTCTATGGAGAAGCAGCAAAATTGTGGGATGGTATTGCTGATATTAGTGACATTCCAGCCATGGGGGAGAGCTATTTTTCTGAGAAATCAAGGTATATAAAAAACTTCAAGAAGGTTGCACTGCTATGCATCCACGGTGCTTCAAAGCAATTTGCAAAAACTCTTATCACCGAGCAGGAAGTACTCAATAACATTGCCGATGTTATGATGGACACCTATATTTCTGAATCACTTGCTCTCAGGGTTGAGAAGAGGGAAATCCTCAGTGGTGAAGCACAGCTTTACAGAGATATTCTCGATGTAAATGTGTATGATACTGCAGGAAAGGTTAGAAAATTTGCTTCTGACTGTATAAACTCCTTTGCAAATGCCGATGATGCTGAAAAACTCCTTAAAGCAGTTGAGGTTCTGACAAAAGTGAAGAACGTAAATATCAAGAACGCAAGAAGAAGGATTGCTGATAAGCTTATCTCTGATAACACTTACAAATTCTGATAGAAGAGAAATATCCGGTAAAACCGGATAATATTAAATTAAACATGAGCAGCAGCGGATGCAGCAACCGCTGCTGCTATTGCTAATCGCACCTGCCTTATTATCTGATCTGTTTCGGTTGAAAATTCGTCATTGCCCGAAATCTCCCGGCATCTCTTTCTGATAAGCATTCTCTCCTGCCAGTCACCGGCAATAAGACCATAGGCCCGCGAAGCCCTGACAAGCCCTATCAGCATAATCTGCTTCTTGTCGGCCTGTTTGCCGTGTAGAAGAACATCTTTAATTCCTGATATTATTTCCATTCTTAACCTGGTATCGCGCATATAGTACCTGTTGTAAGGAATTATATTAAGGAAATATTTCCTTTCATGTGTTAATATGCCGCTTCTTATTAGCGATCCGGTATATTCATTAAATATCTCTTTTCTCTTTCGGGTCAAAACCTGGAGCCATCGGGATATACTCCAGTTTCTTCCGGCACTCTCCATTTTTTCTGCTATCATATCGTGAAGTTCGGATCCATTCCTTTTGAATGAAGGAATAATCTTTTTCTGGTCGAGAGTTATTTCTCCTGAGGCATAAAGATCGAGCAAAACAGCACCTGTCAGCGTGTATCTGAAATGCAGATGGTCTATTACTATGCGTCCCTTGTTCGGATTTAGTGCAAGAATTATGAAAGCGGAGGGAAGAGAGAGTTCCATTTAACTGGGTTTTAATCAAAGATAACTAAAATGAATTTATCTCAAAATCTTATTAATTGACAAAAATCAATTATCAACATGATAAAAAGCATCCCGAAATCCCCATTTTTGTGATTATACACCACTATAAATCAGCTTAATCAGATATCTTTGTGAATTATTTAACAAGCTTTAGACATGAATAAAAAAGTAAATATGATCAGTCAGATTCTGGTTGCGGTGTTCGTAATAGCAACTGTGACCGGAATATCGTCATGCGAAAAGAATACATATACACCACCGACAATTAATCCTGTCGACTCTGTGCATTTCGAGGCCGACGTGCAGCCGATTTTTAATTCAATCTGTCTGTCGTGCCATGGAGCCGTTAAGGCCCCGGACCTCAGGGATGGGTATTCTTATGCATATCTCACAACTCATGGTTATGTGACCCTGCCAGGTGAGACAAGTCCATTGTATGTAAAACTTATCGGAACGGATCATAGTCCGAGAACCTCTGATATTCAAAAGCAGAAAATCCTGATCTGGATAAATCAGGGAGCACATAATAACTAAAAATAATCTAAACCAGATAAAACCCATCATTATGAAAAAGTTTTTTATCGCTTTAACCCTGTCATTATTTATCACTCCTTTGTTTGCCCAGGCAACTGATCAGGCAGGAGGAAAATCAAATCCTGTCCAGAATACTTTCGGAACAACTACTCTCATTGATATGGCTACAACTGAGTCGCCGTTCAAACATAGCCTTGAATTGCAAATACAGCACAGGTTCAGTGTAATCGACAACATTCATGATCTTTATGGTATATATGGTTCTGCCAATACCCGTATAAGCCTTCATTATGGCATTACCGACAGGCTCTCAATAGGAGTAGGTACAACAAAAGATTATAAGCTTCAGGATATCTCATGGAAATATAAGATCCTTCAGCAGACTGAGGATAACAGCATGCCTGTTTCACTCGCATATTATGGAAATATTGTTGCTGATCTAAGGACAGAAGATAACTTTGCTCCTCCAACATCCAAATTCAAACAGATTCATAGACTTTCATTTCTTACCCAGCTTATTTTAGCCCGCAAGTTCAGTGAAAAAATATCTGCTGAGATTGCCCCCTCATTGTCATATTTCAATACTGTCACAAGGTATGATGATACACATGGTTATAAGAACCTTAACCTTGGAATTTCAGCAGGCGCCAGGGCAAATCTGTTTGGAAACAACTCACTGGTTCTCGAGTACGACCAGCTCCTGACCAAACAGGACCTTGCTACCCAGCCAAAACCAAACCTTGCTGCAGGATGGGAAATAGGAACAGGAACTCACAGTTTTCAGATTTTTGTTGCCAATTACAATCAGATAATTTATCAGAGAAACCTCGTTTATAATGATAACGGGAAATATCTCATTGGGTTTAACATACATGTAAGATTCTAATTGGTTAGGTAAGCAGGAATGAAATTATTTATATTCCGGTTGTTCCTTCTTATTACTGTTCTCTCATCAGGTTCCCTGATTGCAGCTGCAAACGGTTTTTTTGGAAAGGGCAGCGGCAAGTCGCAGGATACAACAACCTTTGTTCCTCCGTACGCGGAAGACAACCAGCGCTGTTTTAAGTGCCATGGTCAAGCTATGTATGAATATACAAATGAAAAGCTTGGCAGGAAGATTAAAGCGATGATGTTCTCCGAAAGGATAATTGACAAGGATGAGTTCTATAAATCGAATCACAGGAATTTCAGCTGTACTGACTGTCATTCAACGGAATATGCTAACTGGCCTCATTCCGGTGAACTCAGGATGGAGCAAAAGTTAATCTGCCTCGATTGTCATGGAGGTGATGAGAAGTTTGCCCAATATCACTTTGAGGAGATTGAAGCAGACTATAAACAAAGTGTGCATTTCAAAATGGAGGAAGATGGTTTTACCTGCTGGAAATGCCATAATCCCCATAGCTATAAAATATCAGAAAGGAATCTGAAGAATGTCAAAGAGACAGTCGCCTATGACAATGCTATCTGTCTTAATTGCCATGCCAACTTTGACCGTTTTAAACTTCTTACCGACAGGTTGGAGATAGATATTATCAAGAAGCATGAATGGCTGCCGAATCAGGCTGCTCACTTTGCCAATGTTAGATGCATAGAATGCCATACGAAGATCAATAACAATGTGCCTGTCTCACATCAGATTATGCCTAAAGACCAGGCCGTTAGAAGATGTAACGAATGTCATTCCCAGAATTCAATCCTTATGGCTTCGCTTTATAAGTTTGAAGCGAAACAGGACAGGCGCGATGGTTTCCTTAACGGTGTAATCCTGAAGGAGTCTTATGTTATTGGGGCAAACCGCAATAAGTACCTTAATATTTTAAGCCTGATCATTTTTGCAGGAGTAATCGGGGTGGTTGGATTCCATACTTTATTAAGGCTGAGAAAGAAATAAAGAAATTCTAAAACAGACTGAGATGTATTTATACCCGCGATGGATAAGAGCATGGCATATGATCAATGCACTTATGTTTCTTATTCTCATAGCCACAGGACTGAGCATGCAGTACACTGATAAGAACAGTACCTTTTATATGGTAGGGTTTGCAATGTCAGTCAGGTGGCATAATTTCGCTGCCATAGTACTTACAATTAATTATATTGCCTTTGTTACAGGGAACCTGATCTCCAAAAATGGCGGCCATTATAAAATAAAGAAGGAGAATTTTGTACAGGATCTTATCAGCCAGGCTAAGTTTTATGGTTTCGGAATGTTTAAAGGTGAAAAACACCCCTTCCCTGTTACTGAGAAAAGCAAATTCAACCCGCTGCAAAAAATTACTTACGTATTTGCGATGTATGTTGCATTTCCGTTTCTTATCATTTCAGGAATCGGATTGTTTTTCCCCGAAATTACAATTGACAGGTTCTTCGGAGTAAGCAGGCTTATTCTTACGGATGTTCTTCATATTACCATGGGATTTTTCCTTTCGATTTTTATGATAATTCATATATATACCTGTACTCTGGGACGAACTCCTTTTTCGCTTTTCAAGGGTATGATAACAGGTTACCACGAACACGACGAAGAGCACGTTGATTAAGTACAAGTATTGAAGATAAGTCCGCGGCAAAGTTTCACAGAGATTTTGCCGCGGACTTTTTATATCTGTGGCCCGACTGATAAATTAATAAAGAGTGCATTTAATGGATGGCTGAAGAGAGATTTAAGACTCAAATAAATCAAGAATTCAGGGCCATATTCAATCTCATCTCTGAAAGTAAGATTCAGGGATATTCATGGTGGAATTTGCACCGCCTGCCATACGATCCAGTGATTTAGAAATGCTTAACCAGTAGGTGATAAGTGGTGGGGCCATAGGATAAAAAAAGCCGGGCTGCAAAACCCGGCTTTAATTTCATTGGTTAGTTATTTCACATTAGATTCCTGCTGTTGTCATAGCATCAATTGAGTTCTGCAACAGTGCTTTTGTGTATTTGTAATTATGTATTCCAAGGCTGTAGTCCCTGAGGCAGAGCTGGAAGTTGATCATAGCGCCAGCTGCAACATTCAAAAGTGAAGGGAATGTTGAAAGCGAGTTGTTTGTTGTTTTCTGGTCTGCTGTCCAGCTACCTGCAGGAGCCGGGTTTTTGTATTTACCAGCGGGGTTGGTTGAAGGATCATAAACATCAAGGTATCCGTCATAGTTTTCGTTTGTAATACCAAGCCAGAGGTTGGTAGAGGCACCATCGGTATGAAGGACTTTGTTTGTACCATCGCCCAGAGCGTTGATTTTTCCTGCAAGTGTGCTGAGAAGACCTTTGATATCATTACGAGGGCCTGTCCAGAATGTTGCATCTGTTGCACTGACTCCGGATGAGTGACATGCTGCAGCTTTGCAACCGTTGAAATTGCCAAGAGCTGAGAATGTATGTCCGCCAGCCTTACCTGATACAGCAGCCATATGGCAATCCTGGCATGAAGCAACTGTTGCGTGGTCAGAGCTTGTATAGCTGAGTGTGCCTGGGAACTCAATACCGCCAACACCTGCAAATACTGCGCCAACACCGCCATAATGTACGTGCATTCTGTATGAAGGAAGAAGCTTGTTTGGCTGTGCATTACCAACTGTACTATCGTAGAATTTATCGGTTGGACTGCTGGCAAGAGCTGCATAATCAACAACATCTCCATTCGAAAGAGTGGTACTGGTTGTAAGAGGACGTGGCTGGTGGCATTTTACGCAAAGGTTACCAATTCCGCCATCCTGTGTAAGATTGATGGTCTTCGTTCCCTTCCACATTGTCATCGAAACTGCTGCAGTAGTTGTCAGAGGTGAGAAATCTGTACCTGCATAGGTAGTGTGAAGACTGCTGTGGCAGGTGAAACAGGTTAACTCACCCATTGCATTGCCTGCTACTGTAGCATAATCATTGCTGTATTTCCCATTTGAACCAAGGGTAAAGGTTGAAGGAACATTGTTCTTGCATACATATTTGAAAGCTTCCGATGCATGGCAAGGTGAACAGCCGGTATTACCACTTTCACTAGATGCAGCTTCTCCAAAAGCGTGCTTTGAAAAATCAAACTGTACAGCTACAGCATCAACTACTGTAGGATTATGGCACAGTTTGCATGTTTCGTTTGCATCAGTGCCGTTTGTACCATTAGTACCATCTTTACCAGCTGCACCCGCAGGACCAGTTGGGCCTTCGCATGAAGCAAGGAAGAAACCGGCAATGGTAAAAAGTGAAATTAACTTCAAAAAGGTTTTCATAGCTATTAAGGTTAAATTTAAATTATTTCTTAGGGCAAGATACAAAATGGTATTGTTATCTATGTAACAGTAAAAATGCTATTTGCAACATTGCCAATTGATAGATGTATTGATCATATTTGATAAATATCAATTCGTTTTATGATATTTGTTATATTTGTGTATTACAGATATGTAAAAGTATATTTTTAACCACCTTTAATAAGGCTGTTATGTCAAACCTAAAATTATTGAACAATTGTGAATCGTGCAATCAGGGATGGAAGAGTTTTAAACTTCTTACCAAAAGTGAATTGCAGTTGATCAATGAGAACAGGTACGAAGCCATGTTCAAACCCGGGGAGATTATGCTAAAACAGGGCTCACCTACATCCAGCGCCCTTTTCATGTCGACAGGTATGGCTAAATCATATATTGAGGGAAATAAAGGGAAGAATTTCATTATCGGAATCGCCTTACCGGGGAAACTGATCCTCGGACCCGGTGCCTATGTCGATTCAAGAAACAGCTATTCCGTAGCGGCTATAACTCCTGTCCATGCCTGTTTTTTGAGCTTCGACATCTTTCGGCATATAGTCAGGTCAAATGGAGAATTCGCCGAGAGTTTTATTGAAGACCTGAGCAGTAAATCACTCTGGACGCATAACAGAATGGTCAGCCTTGTCCAGAAAAGAATGTCAGGACGTCTTGCTGACACCCTGTTATATCTTTCCGATGATGTTTTTGAGAGAGACGAATTTGAAATGATCCTTTCGAGGCAGGAACTGGGGGAGATGACCAGCATGGCAAAAGAGTGCGTAGTAAGAATACTTAAAGAGTTTGAAGAGGCCGGCGTAGTCTCTTCCGAATCCTCAAGAATTAAAATACTGGATAAGGAGAGACTTATCGAGCTTTCTGAAATAGGATGAAATATTATTAATGAAAATATGTAACCAGCTAATATTATGAAGAGTATTAAATTTCTGTTTTCGCCGCTTCTCATGGGCATTTTGTTTGTCGTCTTTGCCATTGCAATGGCAGCTGCTACCATAATAGAAAACGACTATGGATCACCTGCTGCCTACAGCATGGTCTATGATACCCGGTGGTTTGAGCTTATACTGTTATTGCTTGCGGTAAATCTTGTCGGAAGACTGATAACACTTAAACTGTACCGGAAGGAAAAACTTGCTGTATTTCTTTTCCACCTCTCATTCCTTCTTATGATTGCAGGCGCTGCAATAACAAGATATATTGGATGGGAAGGTACAATGCATATCAGGGAAGGAGAAGAGCAGAACAGCTGTTTCACCGGTGAGAAATTCATCTCCTGTACTGTGACGGATGCTTCAGGAAAAGTGACAGAGACAAATAGCCAGAAATATTCAATGACTTCTGTCTCAGCCGACAATTATAAAAAGACAATTAATGCAGGTGGATCAAAAGTTGAACTTGTTCTGGCAAAGATCATTCCCAATGCCTCTGAAACCCTGGTTCCTTCAGCAGGGGGTCTGCCAATTATTTCGTTATTCCTGACAAAGGATATGAAATCGGGAGAATCTCTTATTATTAAGAGTGGTGAGCGGAAGAGGGCGGGCGGTATAACAATTGGTTTTGAAACATCTGCAGTCTCCGACCTTAATATTTCATATGAATCAGGTACCTTTTATGCTTCGTCAGACTCGGTGTTGAGAGAGACTATTATGATGGGTCACACGGATGCAGCTCCTGCCGAAGGCAAAAAGATTCCCCTGGCTGAGATGGAGGTTGTCAACTATAAAGATTTAAAGTTAGTACCTCAGAAGTTAGTCGGTGAGGGCATCTTAAAAGCTGAGGCAGTCAACCCGGCAGAACAGAAAACAGGCCAGAATGCATTTATCTTCAATTTATCAGGGGGGAGTGATAATTCAACTGTATACCTCTGGGATAAGGAGTCGGAAAATATTGCTTCAGCTTCCTGCAATCTGGGGGATAGCAGGATAGAAATATCATACGGGTCGAAATCCACCATCCTTCCTTTTAGTATTAAGCTTAATGATTTCATTCTTGAACGTTACCCGGGATCAAGCAGCCCTTCAGGATATAAAAGCGACGTCGTTCTTATCGACAAAGGAGCAAATGTGCAGAAGCCCTTTCTTATATTCATGAATAATATCCTTAAATACAAGGGATATCGATTCTATCAGTCTTCATTCGATCAGGATGAAAAAGGGACTATTCTTTCTGTTAACCATGATCCATTGGGAATGTTGGTAACCTATTCCGGTTATATTCTCCTGTTCCTCTTTATTATATTGGCCTTAATAAGCAGGGACACTGTATTCCGCACCATTACACCGGCATTCTGGCAGTCTGATATAAGAAAGTTTTCATCTGTTGTAGTGCTGATTCTTCTCTTTTCAGGAATTGCAAATGCGCAGTCTGCAAAACTGGTTACCAGCAAGGATGCAGCCCGGGAATTTGGTAAGATGCTTGTTCAGGATCAGAAGGGGAGGACCAAACCTCTTTTCACTCTGAGTAATGACATTTTAAGAAAAGTAACCCGTCAGAATGAGTTTGATGGTATGAACTCAATGCAGGTATTTACCGGCATCTATCTCGATTTCAAGAACTGGAAGGATGTTCCGCTGATTACCATTGGCAATTCAGATATTAAGAAAAAGCTTGGAATCACTGGTAAATATGCCTCCTTCTCAAATTTGGTTGACCTCGAAGGCAACGGGACCTATAAGATATCGCAGGAGGTGAATGAAGCTTACAGCAAGGCACCTGCCAACAGGAATAAGTTCGACAAGGAGGTGATGAAAATTGACGAAAGGCTGAATATCGTCTATATGATATATAAAGGTGATTTTCTTAAAATATTCCCGCTGAGGGATAGTACTCATAGCTGGGGCTCACCTGAAGATGCACTTAAAACTGCTACCGGCAAGGAAGATTCCACATATTTCAAAAATATAATGCCGGTACTGACCGATGCACTTCAAACCAATAATGCATCAGTAGTAAAACAGATAACTGCTTCCGTAAGCGAATTCCAGAAAAGATTTGCAGGCTATGAACTTCCATCTGCCTCAAAAACAAATGCGGAACTTCTTTATTACAAGCTCAGTATTTTCGAGCGCCTCTTCCCCTTCTATGCAACCGTGGGCTTGATAATGCTTATTGGGCTGATTGCCATGGTGATAATGGGCAGGAAAGAAAAATCTATGCTTGTGAAGGTTCTTTCTGTTCTTATGTTTGCAGGATTCCTTTTCCATACACTGGGCCTTGGATTGCGATGGTATATTGCAGGCCGTTCACCTATGAGCAATGGTTATGAGTCGATGATATTTATATCGTGGGTGACGGTTCTTGCTGGTTTTATCTTTAGCCGCAAATCGGCCTTCACCCTTTCAGCGACTGCCGTACTGGCATCCATGACTCTTATGGTGGCTCACCTCAGCTTTATGGATCCTGAAATCACAAACCTTGTGCCCGTACTTAAATCCTACTGGCTTACACTTCATGTATCAGTTATAACAGGTAGTTACGGATTCCTTGGACTCGGCGCAGTGCTCTCACTGATTATAATGATACTGCTTTCACTGTCGAATAGTGAGAATATATCAAGGATCTCAAAGACTATTGATGAGCTAACCGTCATAAATTACAAAACACTGACACTTGGACTCTATTTTCTAACCATAGGCACCTTTCTTGGAGCAGTATGGGCAAATGAGTCATGGGGAAAATACTGGGGCTGGGATCCAAAAGAGACCTGGTCACTGATCACAATTATAGTTTACAGCATAGTGATCCACAGCAGGTATATTCCCGGAATGAAAGATGTTTATACTTTCAACCTGATATCCCTCTTTGCATTTTCCTCTGTTCTCATGACATATTTTGGTGTTAACTATTATCTCTCGGGAATGCATTCATATGCGTCAGGTGACCCGGTTCCTGTTCCGACATTCGTATACGTTGCTGTCATTCTGCTTGCAGCCTTGTCAGCTTTTGCCTACTGGAAGTACGCCAGTTATAATAAGGAATGTAAAAAGGCATAACAGCTTCTTATAAAGTATTTTAAAGGAGAATAAGTATCAAATCTGATTGGTATTGCTATTCTCCTTTCTATTTTTTAGTTTTAGTCTCTCTTCTTTTATTTTAAAAGTTCCGCCATTTATGATTACACTCCGCCCTTTCTACCTCGCAGCACTCCTTACAGCCTGCTTCTCTAATGTATACTCTCAGGGAAGTTTTAAAGTCCTGTCTGTACCTGCTGTGGAGAGGCCTGCTGAAATAAACCTGCATGGGACAACTGTTCTGCCCAGCGGACGTTTTCTGACTCCTGCCGGTAATCTGATACGTATAACACACGACCCATTCGGAATGGCTGTCTCGCCTGACGGGAAAAATGTTGTCACCCTTCATAACGGGGTTTTTACAATTATTGATCTTAAGACCTTGAATACCATTCGGGTACCAGATTATGACAAGAAGATAAAATCACCACTGTCAGATGGTTCTTACCTTGGCCTTGCCTTTGCAAATGATTCCAGGACACTTTATCTAAGTGGAGGCGATAATGGTGCCATATTAATCTACGACATTAAAAACATGGTAAGAACTGATTCCATCTCGTTGAATGGCTTCTGCCAGGGGCAGGATTATGCTGACAGTTTTACTTCCGATCTTGTATTGAATGATGCAGAGAATGAATTACTCGTGCTCGACAGGGGAAATTTCAGGATGGTAAGAATCGATCTTTCCACCATGAAATTAAATTCGTCGGTGAAGGTTGGGAGGCAGCCCTTCGGACTTACACTGAGCCCCGATAAGAAGACGGCTTTTGTTGCCAACGTAGGGATGTACGAATATCCACTTATAACCGGAGCTACTCCTTCTAATTATAATTCCCTGATGATCTCTCATCATCCCTATGGTGATAATACGAATGAATCGATAAACGGGACCATGGTTGAAGGAAAGAGTGTGCCGGGCGTCGGCAGCCCTCTTCATCCCGATGCGATGAGCGTCTTTACAATAGACCTCGGCACGGGGAAAGTGATGGATAAGTTCAAGACCGGACACCAGATAGGTCAGATGATTGAAGGAGCTGAAGTGGTGGGAGGAGCAAGCCCAAATTCAATTGCTGCGGGAAGAAGGTTTGCCTATATCTCAAATGCGACAAATGATAATATATCGGTTATAGATTATAAGAATCACAAATTAGTACGCGATATTCCTATACAGGTTGATTATGATATAGATAAATACCGCGGACTGCTTCCTTTCGGGCTGACACTCAGCAAGGATGAAAAAACACTCTATGTTGCTCTTCTTGGTTTTAATGCTGTTGCACTGGTGGATACCGAATCGGGAAAGACTAAAGGGCTTATTCCAACTGGCTGGGGACCGGTTAGGGTGAAGTTGTCATCGGATGAGAAGGAAATTTATATAATAACATGCCGTGGATTGGGAGCTGGGCCAAACGGAGGTAAAAATTTTGTTGCACCTGTTCAGGGAACATATATTGGCGATATCCAGCTTGGGAGTTTTCAGAAGGTCCAAATGCCCGATTCAGCACAACTGGCTATTTATACAAAACAATCTGTCGAAAACACCTTCAGATCAAAAATTGTCAGAGACGACGGTAAGAACCCCCTTCCGGTTTTACCGCAAATCCGAAAGTCCCCAATTAAACATATTGTATACATAACAAAGGAAAACAGGACTTATGATGAGGTATTCGGGCAGATGAAAAATGCTTCAGGCGACAGTACCCTGGCACGATACGGAGTTAACAACGATTACATGCTTCCTGATTCCCTGAAGGATAAATTGCCGGGCATGACGATCACTCCCAACCATCACAGGGCAGCTGCCGAGTTTTCCTTCTCCGATAATTATTACTGCGACAGCGATGCTTCGATTCATGGCCATCACTGGATGATGGGGGTCATACCCAACGAATGGGTTGAAGTAAATTCAAGTGTCACAAAAACTGCAAAAATCTTTTCAACCGCACCAGGGCGGCGACATCCCGGAACAACGGGAAGCATTGATCCTGAAGATTATGGTGAGATCGGAGGTCTGTGGGAAGCTCTCGACAGGAGCCATGTCTCATTTTATAATTTCGGGGAAGCCAACGAAACAGCCCATGTCCGCGAGGAATGGTATGATACCCTTACCGGCGCCTCTCATATTGTTATGGTCCCGATGCAAAAAGCCCTGTTTGGAAGAACAAGTCACGATTATGCAGGATTTAACACCAACATACCTGATCAGTACCGGATGGACCAGTTTGAAAAGGAATTTACAGCACGCTGGATCAAAGGGAGAGAAAAGCTGCCATCACTCATTACCATGCAGGTGCCCAATGACCATGGCGCCTCATTAAGGCCTGAAGACGGATATTTATTTCCCGGCTCCTTCATGGCTGACAACGATCTTGCACTTGGACGAATACTGCATTTTCTGTCGAGAACAAAATACTGGAAGGATATGCTTGTTATCATAACTGAGGATGATCCGCAGGGAGGAGTCGATCATGTCGATGCCCATCGGTCAATACTGATGATGGCCGGCCCTTATGTAAAAAGAGGCTACGTTTCGCATACCCATGCTAATTTCGGGTCAATTCTCAAAACAATTTATAATATACTCAATGTACCTTATGTCAATCAGTTCGACGTAACAGCCTCATTGATTGATGATTTTTTTATGCCTGTTCCCGATTATACTCCTTATACACTTGTAAAAACCGATCAAAGGGTCTTTGATTCAGAACTGGCAATGAAGAGGTATAACAGGAGTATCGACTGGAGAAAAATAGAACAGGGCCCGCCACTTGACAACGAAGATCTTGAGAGGGAAAAGCATTACAAAGAAAAATGAATTCAAATTGGCTGGTGTAAATTTCAGAACCAGAATAAACTTTACCTTTAGTATTCTTAATTTGTGCCATGAAACATAAAGTTTTCAGACCTATCCTTTATGGGTTGTTCACCTTCCTTTTTATCTTCTGTGTTGTAATGGCAATGCCGCGGCTCTGGTCGGCAATGAATCCAAACAAACCACCAGTAGGATATCACTTTATGCTGCTTGATTATGTTGCCATCGGCACACATCTCGAAAAGCTTGTTGAGATGTCTCCTGCAATTCCTGATAATCTGGATTTTAAAAAAGATATTGAGTACAAAAATGTGGGAGGGAAATCCCTTAAGCTGGATATTTTGCGGCCAAAGAACATTACTGCCGATGCTCCCTTGATTGTCTTTATTCACGGAGGAGGATGGACCAGTGGCAGGAAGGAAGATTATCTATGCTATATGGTTCCGTTTGCAGAGAAAGGTTATGTAACTGCTTCCCTTTCATATCGTCTTCTTGAGGAGGCTCCTTATCCTGCCTGTGCGGAAGATATAGACGACGCTGTCAAATGGGTTTTCACCAACAGTGAAAAGTATGGTTATAGTCCTGAACATATTGCCCTCGTTGGTGGTTCCGCAGGTGCTCATCTGGCGATGCTTGCTGCCTATGGTTGGGGAAAAAGCAATGACTCTGTTTCATCGGCTCAGAATTATCCACATATCCGGGCAGTCGTCGATATTTACGGTCCGGCTGATCTCACAACTCCCTACGCCAGAGCACATCCGCTGGTGACTTCGTTTTTGGCGAGATCTTACGAAAAGGACCCTGGGTTTTTTAGTGAGGCCTCTCCAATGAAATATATCAGCAGGAACAGCCCTCCAACACTTATCCTGCATGGAACCTCCGATCAGCTTGTACCGGTAAGTCAATCTGATACACTGAAAGCCAGGCTCGATCGTTTAGGTGTACCAGCCGTATATTTCAGGTTTCCATTGTGGCCTCATGCAATGGATGTCGATAAGCGGGTGAATGATTTTGCCTTTGCGAAGATGAGTGAGTTTTTTGTGAAATACCTCAAATGAAAATTATTGCAACCATGGCTTTGTGAATTGATGACACCCCTGAAAAACCTAATCCGAAATTAATTACATAAAATATGAAAAGATTATTTTTTTTACTGTTCCTCCCCTTCATTGTACTGGCATGTAATAAAGGACATGCCGGCAATTGGGATTTCAAATCTTTCTATAAGCCTGCCGAAAATCCGGTTCTTAAAGCCGATTCATCTTTTACTTTCATTTGTCCGGTCAAAAAAGAGGTGGTTAAATGGCAGAAGGCTGATGTTTTTAACCCGGCTGCAATTGTAAAAGACAATAAGGTTTTTTTACTCTATCGCTGTGAGGATAATCCTGCTGCCTTTCTTGGAGGACGAACATCGAGGATTGGACTGGCTTCGAGTGATGACGGGATACATTTTACAAAATATCCCGAACCGGTTCTCTATCCCGATAGCAGTTCCGTAAGTTATGATTATCCCGGGGGTTGCGAAGATCCGAGGGTAATTCAGACAGAAGATGGTTTATATGTAATGGCATATACCTCATGGAATTATAAAGTGGCCAGGCTGAGCATTGCCTTCTCTAAGGACCTTATTCACTGGGAAAAGAAAGGGCCTGCATTTCTAAAAGCCAACGATGGGAAATTCCTTAATATCTGGTCAAAGTCGGGGTCGGTAATAACAAAAATGGCAGGAGAGAAGATCGTTGCTGCTAAGATTAAGGGTAAATACTGGATGTACTGGGGTGAGAATTTTGTGAATCTCGCCTGGTCCGAGAACCTATATGACTGGTACCCAACTCTCGATGAAAAGGGAGAATTAAAGGCCCTTATTGGACCCAGAAATGGCATGTTCGACAGCCGTCTGACGGAATGCGGGCCTCCTGCAATAATAAATAGTGAAGGCATAGTTCTCTTCTATAACGGTAAGAATTCCGAATCAGATGATGCCAGTCCTTCAGTTCCAAAGGGCACCTATTCGGTTGGAAGAGTTGTTATTGATGCAGATAATCCCGATAAAGTCATCTCGCGTTCGGATACCTGCCTCCTGCGACCGACACTCCCGCATGAACTTACAGGTCAGTATAAATCGGGAACTACCTTCTCGGAAGGACTGGTCTTCTTCAAATCAAGATGGTTCCTTTATTACGGGACTGCTGATTCGTTTGTGGGAGTTGCCATTTCGAAATGAGAATATATTTATTCTGCTGAAGATCAAATTAATAGTTGTAAAAATGAATCATTAACAAGAAATATTTTAAATAAATGAAACCTGTAAGAACCGCAATAGCTCTTCTGGCACTGATTTTAATCTCATTTTCGTGCCGGCAGGAAAATAAAAACACACTTTATAATGAGAAGTTCAGGCCACAGTTCCACTTTACGGAACCATCGGGCTGGATGAATGATCCGAACGGACTTGTTTACCTCGATGGAGAATACCATCTTTTTTACCAGTTTTTTCCCGATAGTACCGTTTGGGGGCCCATGCACTGGGGCCATGCAGTAAGTACTGATCTCGTTCACTGGAATAATCTTCCTGTTGCTCTTTACCCCGACACCCTTGGTTATATCTTTTCAGGGAGTGCGGTTATCGACTGGAAAAACAGGACTGGGTTGCAGACAGGGAAAAATCCTCCCATTGTGGCAATGTT
>CAIPJU010000635.1 GCA_903865465.1 uncultured Bacteroidota bacterium | reverse complement strand
GGTTTTAAGTACGCTTATTCCGTTTGAGAATTTAATCCCGCATTCTTCCAGCAGGTTTTTTGAATTTTCGCTTAACCTTCCGCTTTTCTGTATGGCTATTTTAAGTAAATCCATTTTATTTAATATTTCCGGAAAAACCAGACCGGGAACAAAAAAACCCGCCTGATCTGCTCCGACGGGTTTATGATATTTTACTAAACACTGATATCACTATCGCCTCGTCAGAGTGCAAATATGAGAGTGATGATGTGAGATAACAGTGTTCATTGTTTACAAATTTGTGTGCAAAGATAAGATTCTTTTAATATTTACAACAAATTTCGTCAATTAACTTTTAAGAATATAATCTGCAATCCATTCACCCACCTGTGAAGTGGACCTGGGATTTGCTCTGTTAAGGTCTTCGGTAACGAAGTCAGCTTCAATAGATTTTTCTACAGCAGACCTGATAGCATCAGCTTCATTTTTGAGTTTGAAGGCAAGATCGAACATCATTGCTACCGATAAAATTGTGCCGAGGGGATTTGCAATGTTTTTCCCGGCGGCCTGGGGATATGAACCGTGTATTGGCTCGAAAACTGAAGTAAAAAGCCCAACTGAAGCTGAGGGAAGCAGTCCAAGTGATCCAGTCAGCACACTGGCTTCGTCTGAAAGTATATCGCCGAACATATTCTCCGTGACGATAACATCAAATCGTCCGGGCCATTGGATAAGCTGCATTGCTGCATTATCAACGAACATGAAATCCATAGTAATTTCACTGTATTCCTTAGCTATTGCAGTGGCAGTTTCGCGCCATAGTCTGGATGTTGCCAGAACATTGGCCTTATCAACAACGGTCACCTTTTTGGAACGTTTCATTGCATATTCGCAGGCCAGCCTGACAACCCTTTCTACCTCATATTTACTGTAGACGCATGAATCGTATGCTGTATTTCCATCTTCCGAGCGTCCCTGAGGCTTACCGAAATAGATACCCCCTGTAAGTTCCCTTATCATAAGAATATCAACCCCCTGTACTATCTCTTTTTTAAGCGGAGACTTATCAATAAGTGACTGGAATGTTGAAACAGGCCTCACATTTGCATATAATCCCAATTCTTTTCTCATGGCCAGCAGTCCCTGTTCAGGGCGAACCTTTGCAGAAGGATTATTATCATATTTAGGATCGCCGATGGCTCCAAAAAGTACTGCATCAGAATTCTTGCACAGGTCCAGTGTCTCTTCCGGCAGAGGATTACCGGTGGTGTCAATTGCTATTGCTCCAACGAGTCCGTGGGTAAATATAAAACTGTGATTATATCTCTTTCCCGCAGCCCTTATAACCTTTTTTGCCTGTTCTATGATTTCAGGGCCAATGCCGTCTCCCGACAATACTGCTATTTTAAAATCCATTTTCTGCGTCGGTTAAAGTTTGGTTTTTTATTGAATTAAGTTCGGTGTTCTCGATAATGTTAAGCATTCGTTCAGTCGCCTTGATTGCTGCCTCAGTCTGGTCTGCATCCAATCCCTTGGTCCTGAATTCCCTGCCGTTATTTTCCCATGTAATGATTGTTTCCACAAGTGCATCTGTTTTTCCCCCTGGAGGGATTGATACCTGATAATCAATGAGATTTGGCAATTGTTTTTCGAGTTTGTCATAGATTATCCGTAATGCTTTCATGAAGGCGTCATACTGACCGTCGCCTGAGGAGGTTTCCTGGTACAGGTTCCCGCCTATTTCCACCTGAATATTTGCCGAAGGCTTAAGACCGAAGGAGAGGGAAAGTGAATAATTCTTGATAAAGATTTTATAATTGATATTTTCATTACCAAGAACATCGGCAATTATAAAGGGAAGGTCCTCTGTAGTTACATTTTCTTTTTTGTCACCAAGTTCAATGACTCTCTGGGTAACTTTAGCAAGTTCCTCCGGATCGAGGCTTAGTCCGAATTCTTCGAGATTCTTCTTGATAGTTGCCTTTCCAGATTGTTTGCCCAAGGCATATTTTCTCTTCCTTCCGAAGCGCTCAGGAAGCAGATTGTTATAATATAGATTATCCTTATTGTCACCATCGGCATGAACACCTGAAGTCTGGGTAAAAACATTTTCTCCGATTACCGGCTTGTTTACAGGAATCCGGATACCACTGTAGGATTCTACCAGCTTGCTTATATTAGTGATTTCGTACTCATCAACTGTTGCTTCGACAAGGAGATGGTCCTTCAAAATTCCGATAACGCTTGACAAGGGAGCATTTCCGGCCCTTTCACCCAATCCGTTAACGGTTGTGTGAATTCCTTTTACTCCTGCCTTGATAGCCGAAAATACGTTGGCCACAGCAAAATCATAGTCATTATGAGGATGAAAGTCGAAATGCAGCGACGGGTAACGCGAAACAATCTTCTTACAGAATTCATATGTTTGTTCAGGATTAAGTATCCCCAGTGTATCCGGGAGCATTATCCTTTTAACCTTCTCATCTTTAAGTGAGTCAATCATGAAAAGTACATACTCAGGTGAAGAGATCATGCCGTTGGACCAATCCTCGAGGTAGATATTAACCTGCATTCCGAGTAACTCAGCTTTTGATATAATTGCTTTTATATCAGCAGCATGTTGGCTGGGAGTCTTGCGCAGCTGTTTTTCCAGATGCCTTAATGAGCCTTTGCATAGAAGATTAATAACCTTTCCTCCGGCATCACTGATCCATTTAAGGGAGGTATCACCATCAACAAAGCCAAGCACCTCAACTCTTTCAAGCATGTTGTGGTTACGTGCCCATTCCGTGATTTTGCACAGAGCCTCGTATTCGCCGGTAGAAACCCTGGCTGAGGCAACTTCTATCCTGTCAACCTTAACATCATTAAGAAGCAGGGTTGCTAAATGGAGTTTTTCAAAGGGTGTATATGAAACGCCCTGAGTCTGTTCCCCATCTCTCAGGGTAGTATCCATTATTTCAACTCTCATCATACTCTCTTTTTGTTTTCCTCGTAACTTATTATCTGGTCTTTGATGGCCAGAAGGAAATCGATATCATCAAGACCTCCGAGCATACACTCTTTCTTATAGGGGTTAATCGAAAAAGCCACCGATTCGCCGGTTGGTACTATCGTGAATGTCTGGTTTGCAAGATCAATGTGTACTTTGCTGCCGGGGTCCTTCCTGATTAAATCCTGCAGATTGGAAAGAAGGTCAGCAGGAATTACTATAGGAAGGAGACCATTATTCAGGGAGTTATTCATGAATATGTCGGCAAAGAAGCTTGATACGACAGCCCGGAACCCGTAGTCGAAGATAGCCCAAACAGCATGTTCGCGACTTGAGCCGCTTCCAAAGTTTTTTCCTGCAACGAGTACCTTGCCTTCAAATCTGGAATTATTCAAAACAAAATCGCTGTTTTTTTCGCCACTCTTTGTATATCTCCAATCGCGAAAGAGGTTATCACCAAAGCCCTCCCTCGAAGTTGCACTTAAGAACCTCGCAGGAATGATCTGGTCAGTATCCACATTTTCGAGAGGAAGAGGAACGCATGTCGATTCAAGTATGGTAAATTTTTCTTTTGGCATTTCTTTCTTTTTTGAGGTGTCATTTCTTATAAAAATTCCCGCGGATCGGATATTCTTCCGGTTATTGCTGCAGCTGCAGCTGTCAGTGGACTTGCGAGCATGGTTCTGGAGCCCGGACCCTGACGACCCTCAAAATTCCTGTTCGATGTTGAAACAGCATATTTCCCCTGGGGTATTTTATCCTCATTCATAGCAAGACAGGATGAACAACCTGGTTGTCTTACCTCGAATCCGGCAGCAGTATATATTTCAATTAATCCCTCTGCAGCCATCTGCTCCTCAACAAGCTTTGAACCAGGAACAATTAAAGCAGTAACATTGTCAGATTTCTTTCTTCCCTTTATTATTCCTGCGAAAGCTCTGAAATCTTCAATTCTGCCGTTGGTACAGCTTCCGATAAACACATAATCAACAGGATGACCAAGGAGACTCATGCCTGGTTTGAAGCCCATGTAATTCAGTGATTTAAGGAATGAAGGACTTGCCTCGGAACTGTTCTTTTCAGCCATTGGAATTGCTTCGTCAACCGACATTCCCATGCCAGGGTTGGTCCCATAGGTGATCATCGGATTAATATCTGAAGCTTCAAAAACAAGTTCCCGGTCGAATTTAGCGCCTTCATCAGTGGATAAAGTCTTCCATTTATCAATAGCGGCTTCAATATCGTCAATTCCTCTTATTGAAGGGATTTTCCGCAGATAGTTGAAAGTTGTTTCGTCGGGGGCAATAACTCCTCCCCTGGCACCCATTTCGATGCTCATATTGCAGATGGTCATCCTGGCTTCCATAGAAAGAGAGCGTATAGCCTGACCGCTGAACTCAACAAAATAGCCTGTGGCACCACCTGTTGTAATCTCAGATATAACGTACATTATAATATCTTTGGACGTAACGCCCTTTCCGGGAAGGCCGTTGATGCTTATCCTCATCTTTTTCGACTTGGGCTGGATAATACACTGGGCCGCAAGAACCATTTCGACCTCGCTGGTACCAATTCCGAAGGCAATAGTTCCAAAAGCACCATGAGTTGAAGTGTGGCTGTCGCCACAAACAATTGTCATGCCTGGAAGAGTAAATCCAAGTTCGGGACCAATTACGTGTACAATACCGTTTTTGGAATGGTTCAGGCCGAACAATTCAATACCGTATTTACTGCAGTTCTCTGACAGCCGGGTTACCTGATTCCTTGATAACTCATCGCGAATCGGCAGATGCTGGTCCCTGGTAGGAATATTATGGTCGGCGGTTGCGAGGGTGTTCCCCGGCCGAAAAACCGATATACCCCTTTCCTTCAGTCCGTTAAATGCCTGAGGGCTTGTAACCTCATGGATATAGTGACGGTCGATGTACAGGACATCAGGTCCGCCTGCTATTGAACGGACAACATGACTGTCCCAGATCTTGTCGTAGAGTGTTTTTGCTTCCAAGTTTGTATGATTTTTCTCTGTTGCCACCCTGTTTTCTTCGGTAATTCCTGTTTTACAAATTTACTTTGAAGGGAATCAGACGAAGGAAGCAGGGAGCGTCCAGAGGGTTTTACTATTAGTTTATTTTTGCAAGAGCATCGATAAATGCCTCAACAGATGCTGTTATTATATCAGTATTAGCAGAGAAGCCGTAATACATTTTTCCCTGGTATTCAACCTGAATATGAACTTTTCCCTGATCGTCGCTTCCTTTAGTAATAGCCTGTATCAGGAACTCTTCAAGATGAACCGTTTTGGAGATAAGCTGTCTCACTGCAGTAAAGGCTGCATCGATAGGACCGTTTCCGGTTGCTGTTGAAAAATGAACCTCGCCGTTGATCTTTAATCCGACGGTGGCAACAGGGAGCAAAGATTTTCCGCAGGAGACTTGAAGCAGGTCGAGTTTTAGCGATTTTTCGCCCTGGAATACAACTCCGGCAAGAACCCTGATATCATCATCATTGATCTCTTTTTTCTTATCGGCAAGTTGCAGGAAGCGGTGGTAGATATCATCTATCTCCTCCTTGCCGAATTTGAAACCGAGGTTTTCAAGCCTGTGGTTGAGGGCAGCTCTGCCACTTCGTGCGGTAAGGATTATTGACGACTCCCTGATACCAACTTCAACAGGATCGATAATCTCATAGTTTTCCCTGTTCTTTAAAACCCCATCCTGATGTATGCCTGAAGAATGAGCAAAGGCATTTCTCCCGACAATAGCCTTATTAGGCTGTACTGGCATATTCATAAGGCTCGATACAAGCCTGCTGGTGCTGTGCAAAAGTTTGGTATTTATATCGGTTCTGAGGTTAAGGTCATGATGACTCTTTATGATCATCGCAATCTCTTCGAGAGCAGTGTTGCCAGCCCTTTCACCTATTCCGTTAATAGTAACCTCAACCTGCCTGGCACCGTAAACGATTCCCATCATTGTATTGGCAGTGGCCATTCCAAGGTCGTTATGGCAGTGGGTTGAGATGACTGCTTTGTCGATATTGGGAACGTGATCCATTAAATACTTGATTTTTCTGCCATACTCCTCGGGAAGGCAATAACCGGTAGTATCGGGTATATTCACAACTGTTGCCCCTGCTTTAATTACAGCTTCGATTACCCTTGCCAGATATTCATTATCGCTTCTGCCTGCATCCTCAGCATAAAATTCCACATCGTCAACAAACTTCCTGGCGTATTTGACTGCATCAGCAGCTCTTTTAACAATCTCTTCAGGAGTTGTTTTTATTTTATACTGAATATGAAAAGGGGAAGTTCCTATTCCGGTGTGAATCCTTTTTCTTTTAGCATACTGAAGTGACTCCGCGGCCACTTCAATATCTTTTTTTACAGCCCTGGTGAGGGCGCAGATAACCGGATTTGAGATAGCTTTCGAAATTTCAACCACCGAGTTGTAATCACCCGGGCTCGAGACCGGAAAGCCTGCCTCAATGACATCTACTCCCAGAGCTTCAAGCGCCAGGGCCACCTCTATTTTCTCAATGGTATTGAGCTGGCATCCCGGTACCTGTTCTCCATCCCTGAGGGTGGTGTCAAAAATAATGACCTTATCGTTCATATAATTTAAATGTTATCTGTATTACTATTTCACCGGTCTGAGTTTTCTCACTGCAGCACCTGCTCTCCACATTTCGGAATCTCCGATTTCCCTTAGTTCGGAGTCGAGGGATATTTTATAGTCCGGTGAACTGAGTGAATCGATAACCCTGATGCATTCTTCACCTGTTTTGACTTTATTATAAAGGTCTTTGAACACGGGAAGGGTTGCTCCTTTGAATTTTGGTCTCCAGTCGAGTGCGCCGCGCTGTGCTGTAGCACTGCAGTTGGAATACATCCAGTCCATTCCTTTTTCGTCAACCAGGCGAATCAGACTCTGGGTAAGTTCTTCAACGGTCTCATTAAATGCTTCAGAAGGGCTGTGTCCGTTCTCGCGAAGAACCTGATACTGGGCATCCATTATTCCTGCAAGGGCACCCATGAGTACGCCACGCTCGCCTGTAAGGTCGCTGTATACTTCATGTTCAAAGGTGGTTGGGAAGAGATATCCCGATCCGATTGCAATGCCAAGAGCCAGTGTCCTCTCTTCTGCTCTTCCCGTAAAGTCCTGGAAAACAGAATAGCTGGAGTTGATACCTGCGCCTGCAAGAAAGTTACGCCTTACGCTTGTTCCTGAACCTTTTGGGGCACAAAGTATAACATCAACATCAGCAGGAGGGATAACTCCGGTATGCTCTTTGTATGTTATTGAAAATCCATGGGAGAAATAGAGTGCATCTCCGCTGTTCAAACATGGTTTGATTTTTGGCCATAGTATTCTCTGGGCAGCATCCGAAACCAGATACTGAATAATGGTAGCTTTTTTTGCAGCTTCTTCAACCGTAAAAAGTGTCTCACCAGGTACAAATCCGTCAGCTACTGCTTTATCCCAGTCAGCCTTGAATTCCGGAGCCTGCCCGATAATAACATTAACGCCGTTATCCTTCATATTAAGAGCCTGGGCCGGACCCTGAACTCCGTAACCGATAACCGCAATTACTTCATTTTTTAATACTTCGCGGGCTTTTGAAAGTGAGAACTCTTCTCTTGTTACTACATCCTCGATAACGCCACCAAAATCAATTTTTGCCATAATCTTAATTTTTAATATTTGATTAATACTGGTTTGTTTTTATTGGTTAAATTCTTATGCACCATTTTTTTTTTGAATACAAATTATCCATTTACAGTCTGTATTCTGACTGTTCTTTTAAATTAAACCGGTATCTCAGCAGGTTTATTATTATTTAGATTAGCTTCATCCATCTCCTTAAGGTAGGAGTGAAGTTCCTTTACCTGTTTGGTAATAGCCACCCTTCCCGATTTAGCAAACTGCAAGACCCCGTACGGCTCAAGCCTGTCGAGTAATTTCAGGATCTCCTCCTTTGAACCTGTCTTTTCTATAACGATAAATTCAGGAGAGACTTCCAGTATCCTTGCGTAGCTCGAACGTACAATCTGGTCTATTATATTACCCGACATCATTGCCTTGGTAGGTAACTTATAAAGAGCTATTTCCTGGTAGATAATCTGATCAAATGTATGAACGAATACTTTGAGCACATCAACCAGTTTCTCCATTTGTTTGGCGACCTTTTCGACGAGTTCGCTTGAAGTTGTAACAACAATTGTCAGAAGGTAAACACCTTTCACGGCCGATTCGGAAGCAGTGAAACTCTCAATGTTAATCTGCCTTCTCGTAAGAATAATGGTTATTTGTCCAAGGATCCCGATATGGTCTTCAGTGAAAAGCGAAATAGTGTATTCCTGTTTCATAATTTTTTTTTCTGATTTGAATTCAGAAGATATCAGATGTAATTCTGGCCTGACAGCTTCCTGTAAATTCTCTTTAATTGCTTTATATTCTGATTAATAGGTAAGCCTGATTTCGGATACAGCTGATCCCGGCTCGATCATCGGGAATACGTTTGCTTCATTTTCAACTGTAATTTCCAGCAGGTAAGGTCCCTTTGTTTCTATCATTTTCTGAAGAGCATCCTTAAGATCTTCCCTTAATTCTATCTTTCTTGCTTCAATCTTATAAGCTTTTGCGATGGCAACGAAATCGGGGTTAGGCAATGCGGTTGAGGCATATCTCTTGTCGAAGAACATATCCTGCCACTGACGAACCATTCCCAGATAACTGTTATTCAGGATGACAACTTTAAGAGGAATATTGTATTGCATCATTGTTCCCAGTTCCTGCATTGTCATCTGGAAGCCACCGTCGCCGAGAAATGTGATTACAGGCTTATCAGGACATCCGAGTGTAGCTCCGATACCGGCAGGAAGTCCGAATCCCATCGTTCCCATTCCTCCTGATGACACCCAGGTATTTGGTTTTGTAAACTTGTAATATCGTGCGGCAACCATCTGGTTTTGTCCTACATCGGATACGATAACAGCTTCGCCCTTAGTTAATTCAGATACTAACCTCACTACCTCGCCCATCCTTATCTGTCCTTCAGCAGGTTTTGTTTCAGGCTTTACAACTTTATCATACTCTGTTTTGTCGCATATCCTGAACTCTCTGATCCATTTTTCAAAGGAATTATCTTTCACATGGGCAGTAAGATAATTAAGGGCCTCTTTTGCATCGTTATGTATTGCTACATCGACAGGGACATTCTTATTAAATTCCGCTTCGTCAATCTCAATGTGTATGATAGTTGCATTTTTTGCATATTTCTTGAGGTTACCTGTTACCCGATCGTCAAAACGCATTCCAACAGCTATTATTACATCTGCCTGATTTGTAAGAACATTGGCACCGTAATTTCCATGCATACCCAGCATGCCGGCATAAAGCCTGTGATCGGTTGGGAAGGCTGACAATCCAAGCAATGTAAGTGCAACCGGGATGCCGGTTTTCTCAGCAAAAGCCTTTAACTCTTTTTCAGCACCTGAAAGAAGGACTCCGTGACCAGCAAGAATCAAGGGTCTTTCAGCATGATTTATCATAATAGCTGCCGATTCGATCGATTTAATATTCAGAGGTCTGTATGGATTGTAGCTCCTTATATAAGTGCACTTCTGATATTTGAAGTCGATCATCTGTTGTTGAGCATCCTTTGTTATATCAACCAAAACAGGACCCTTCCTGCCGGTTTTTGCAATATAGAAAGCTTTGGCAATGACTTCGGGGATATCCTCAGCCTTTTTTACCTGGCAATTCCATTTTGTAACAGGCATTGAAATTCCAATTATATCTGTCTCCTGGAAAGCATCTGTGCCAATAAGAGTTGAAACCACCTGGGCTGTTATAAAGACGGTTGGGACTGAATCGAGAAATGCGTTTGCGATTCCTGTTACCAGGTTGGTTGCTCCCGGACCAGATGTTGCAAAAGCCACACCGACTTTTCCAGTTACCATTGAATAAGCCTGAGCAGCATGTGCGGCTCCCTGTTCATGCCGTGTAAGATAGTGGCTGATCTGATCTTCATAATCAAGAAGCTTATCATAAACAGGCATTATTGCACCGCCGGGATAGCCGAATACTGTGTCAACACCTTCCTGTATCAGACATCTGAGCAAGGCATCCGCTCCTGTCATAAGTTCCTGACCATTAGCTTGTGCGGTTATTTGTTCTGTTTCGTTTTCACTCTTCATAAGTAGGTAGTCTTTAACAATATATATCTGTCCTTAACAATATTAGCTGTTGGATGTTCAATTCCTGCATTTTAAAAATCATCGGTTCCAGTTCAGAGGAACTTCAATATTTGAGATTTTATGCTTTATTAAATTACCCTCACGGCTCCTGTATCAGCGGAGCTAACCAGTGAAGCGTATGCTTTTAGAGATGCTGAAATTACTCTCGATCGTGTTGCCGGAGTGTAAGCTTTCTTCTCTCTCTTATTTTCTTCTGCTGCTCTTGACTGTAATTCAATATCAGAAAGCAGAACGTTAATTTTCCGGGATGTAACATCCATTTCAATGATGTCGCCTGATTTTACGAGAGCAATTTCTCCACCGGCAGCCGCCTCAGGCGATACATGGCCAATCGATAGTCCTGAAGTTCCTCCTGAAAAACGGCCATCGGTAATTAATGCGCACTTCTTTCCGAGTCCCATCGACTTAAGATAAGAGGTAGGGTAGAGCATCTCCTGCATGCCAGGTCCGCCTTTTGGACCTTCGTACCTTATTACAACAACATCTCCTGCTTTTACTGAACCGTTAAGAATTCCTTCTACAGCATCGTCCTGAGATTCAAATACAATTGCTGGTCCAGAAAATTGATAGAGCGATGAGTCGATACCTGCAGTTTTAATTATACACCCTTTGCCGGCAATATTGCCATACAGGACTGCGAGTCCGCCATCCTTACTGTATGGTGAATCGACTGATCTGATGCACCCTGTTAACCTGTCGGTATCAAGTTCCGTGTAAGCGGTACTATGAGAACCCATAACTATATTCCTTTGCATCGACGGAGCACTGGTATAGATATCTCTTGCCTGAGGGATAGCCGTGCCGCTCAAAATGTCCCAGTCGGCAATAGCATCGCCAAGGGTTGGATAATCCACCCGTCTGGCAGACGTGTCGATGAGGTTTTTACGGCTCAGTTCACCTAAAATCGATAAAATGCCGCCTGCACGATTTACATCCTGAACATGGTAGTTGGAGCTTGGTGCAACTTTGCAGATATTAGGTATAAGGCGTGAAAGCTCATCAATATCTTTCATAGTGAAATCGACACTAGCTTCACGTGCTATTGCCAGAAGATGAAGAACCGTATTTGTCGAGCCACCCATTGCAATATCAAGTGACATTGAATTCAGGAATGCAGCCCTTGTAGCTATTGAAAGAGGAAGTACTGAATCATCGCCTTCTACATAATATCTGTTTGCAAGATCGGCTATTAAATCGGCAGCTTTCATGAAAAGCCTGACCCTGTTACTGTGTGTTGCGACGATGGTGCCGTTGCCTGGAAGTGCCAGTCCCAATGCCTCGTTTAGGCAGTTCATTGAGTTGGCAGTGAACATACCCGAACATGATCCGCAGGTAGGACATGCCGATTTTTCGATTTCGCTCAGTTCACTATCAGATACCGTTGAATCGGCACCTGCTACCATGGCATCTATCAGATCGAGATATTTGTTGTTGTGATGGCCGGCTTCCATCGGACCTCCTGATACGAAAACCGCTGGTATGTTAAGCCTCATTGCGGCCATCAGCATACCGGGGGTTATCTTGTCACAATTGCTGATACAGATCATTGCATCAACCTTATGGGCATTGCACATATATTCAACGCTGTCGGCAATAAGATCCCTTGATGGAAGAGAGTAGAGCATGCCATCATGACCCATAGCGATTCCGTCATCTATTGCAATGGTATTAAACTCGGCTGCAAACATTCCCTTCTTCTCAATCTCTTTCTTGATAACCTGTCCTATATCGTGCAGGTGAACGTGACCGGGCACGAACTGTGTAAAGGAATTAACAACAGCAATTATGGGCTTGCCCATCTGCTGTTCAGTCATCCCATTTGCACGCCAGAGGCTTCTTGCTCCTGCCATATTCCTGCCCGTGGTCGTCTTTGCACTTCTGAGTTCGTTTTTCATACTCTTAACAGATTAAAAAAAAGCTTTCCGGATCTCCGGAAAGCTTCTGTATATCTTAAATTAATACATATTATTCCCGGATCATGAGCACTTGGCTTCGATAAGATGGAGGACAATAATATGGATTAAAGCTTTTTTCAATTTTTTATTGTAAATTGAAGCACAAAGGTAGTGTAATTTTGAATAAATCAAAGAAAAAGTGGTTAAATTCATTAATTTTATTAATAAAATATTGCCAGGTCTTTTTTTGTACAATGTTATATATTGATATTCAGATTGTTAGTGTTTCAGAAATATTTTTTGATTTTTTTAGGAGTAAAACTAAGCAAGAGAAAGCTTAAATTTGACCTCGTGTTGAAATTGTCAACAGTAATGATTTTCAACACAACAGGTAAATATCCAAGGGGTCGCCTACTATAAAATGAGTATCTTTAAATGGCATATTTGAAACATTAAAATGAGAACTACTGCTCTTTTTTTCTTTGCTATCCTTATCGGTTTGAATATGAACGGGCAGGTAAAAACCCCCGTTGCCGCGAAAACAGGCAGAGTTGAGAAGACTATAAACTCCCAATGGTCTTTTAGGTATTTTCCGGGCGAGAGTTCCGGAAAAGGTTATGAATCACCGGGGATTGATGATTCGAGATGGCCGGCAATAAGTATGCCACATACCTGGATGACCTACGAGACAACAGGGGAGATGCACCCCTTCATAAAGAACAACTCAGAAAAGGATGAGCCCTATTGGTGGAGCGGCTGGGGCTGGTACCGCAAGCATTTTTCAGTAAACAGGGATTATGGTGACAAAAAAGTTTTTTTGGAATTTGATGGTGTTCAACATTATTGTAAAGTATGGATTAATGGAATATTACTGGGCGATCATACAGGAGGATATGGCTCATTCGACTTCGATATTTCAAAGTATCTGAAACCCGGAGCCGATAATGTGCTCGCAGTGGCAGTCAGTTGCAGACAAAAAGAGGATACTGCAGGATCATCTGAGGGCCGACCTGGTTATAATATTTATGGTGGCATTTACAGGAGTGTCAGGATTGTCGTTAAGAACAAGCTGTATATACCTATGCAGGGATCAGCATTTCATGAGGGTGGCACCTTCGTCACCACTCCAAAGGTTTCAGAAAAAGAGGGCATTGTCAGGGTTCAGACCTGGGTTCAGAATGATAATCAGCAGAGAAAAAAATGCACTCTCAGGACAACTGTAACTGACCCCTCAGGAAAATCGGTACTTCACCTTGAAACAGAGGCATTTATTGATCCGGGTCGTTTGTTTACTTTCGATCAGAACGGAACAATTAGAAATCCACTCCTGTGGTCAGATAAAAATCCCCGTATCTATACGGTAATTTCAGAAATACTGGAAGGAAGCGAAGTGACAGATTCTTATAAGAGTCCTCTGGGATTTCGTTGGTTCCTCTGGAATTACAAGGAAAACTTTTTATATCTGAATGGCAAAAGGATTGTGATTCACGGGGGGAGCAGATATCAGGATTTTCCCTGGCTTGGCGGAGCTGTACCAGAGTGGATAAACACCATGGACTTGTATGATATTTCAGGGAACCTAAACTATAACTTCCTTCGTACTGCAAATTATCCGAATGACAAGGTTGTATATGATTTTGCTGATAAGTCCGGGATTATGGTCTATGAGGATGCACCCATTGTTTCTGGGAAAGATGGCTCACATGAAAATATTGAAAATCAGATCAGGGAGATGATCAGGCGCGACAGAAATCATCCCGGAATTTTGTTCTGGGGATTGAATGGCGGACGCAATAACCCTGATATCGCAAAATTTTTGAAAGAGGAAGATACAACGCGGATTATTTCCTCGTACGATGGTGATAATATCCACACAGGTCTTCCCATTAAGTTCTCATTAAAGAGACTGAATCCAGAAAACTCTCCGGCCTCTTCGATTAGGGGATTATATTTTGGTGATCTGGGAGAAGGATTTAAAGCTGGCACAGACTACTGTACAACCGAGGCAAATAAGCAAAATTTGCTTAAAAAAGCCGGATTGTTCAGTGGAAATATATGTTCATGGATCTATGGTGATTACGGATCATCAGCCAGATATCAGAATTCACCTTTAGAAAATATAAGTCCGGAGGGTTATGTTGATATGTACCGGATTCCAAAATATCAATATTACCTGTGGCAGGCCAATTATTCTGATAAACCAATGGTTTTTATTCAGCCCCATTTCTGGCAGCCTGGATTTTTGGGTCAGAAAAAAGATATTACCGTCAATTCGAACTGCGAAACAGTACAGCTTTTTGTAAATGGGAAAAATAAGGGAGTTCTGACTCCCTGTGACTCAAATTACCACAGTGTTACCTTCAGGAATATTCTTATAGAGAAGGATACTCTTACTGTTACAGGAAAAAGAGGGGGGCAAAATGTCACTTCACGAATCATAATAGCAGGTGAGCCGGCAAGAATAGTCCTTACCTGCCCATTGAAGGAGATTACAGCTGACCGTGGTTCTGTTGCTGTAATAACCGCCGATATAGTAGATGCCCGGGGAAACCATGTTTATGGGGCTACAGGCAGTGTTAAATGGTCTGTCACCGGTCCAGCTACATTATCAGGGCCATCTTTGTATGAATCTGATATTAACAGTAATAATGAAATGCAAGGTGTTTGGTATATTAATATGCCTGTTGCTAACATTATCAGGGGCACAGGAACCTCTGGAAAAATAGTGGTAAAGGCCTCAGCCGGAGGCTTGTTATCGGGAAGTCTTGAGTTAATTTCCAGGCCGGCAGATCAGGACAATACTGTTATTTCTGAGCCGGTACTGTCTGATGCCGGCAGGAGGTCATTGGCTAAGATTGTACTTAAACCTGAAAGGCTGAACGAAACACCACGGGAGATTCAGTACATACAAGACGATTTCGTATCGCCGGCAAACATCGCTGAAGGAAATACTGTTAATTTAAGGAAATGGATTTATCAGAAGAACCAATCGATCGATACTGCTTCAATCGAGTTTAAAACACTCATGTCGGTGTTTGTCCGCTATTTAAAGAACAATAATGGCAGAATACCATCTTATGATTTTAACTTCAACATTGAGAAGTATAATAATTGCCGTCTTATAACGGGATATATAAATAATATTAAGGTCCCTCAGCCTTTCCGCGATGGTCTCAGGCAATATTACTCTGATAAAATCATTCGTCAGGGTGAAGAGAAAAATGCAGGTGATGAGCTTAACTGGATGAACTGGATCCCTTCAGGGGGAACCATTGTTATTTACCAGCCGGGGGCAAAACAGCAAAATATAAAGGGGGTCATTATTACTGACAAAAGCGATTTGTCGGACCTGATAAGTATGCTATACCCTTCATTCACAGGGTACTCTGCTGAAGGAAAAGAGAGAGCCCTGAATTTTACCAGTAAGATGAATCCTTATATTAAAAGTAATCAGGTTAAGGAACAGTCAGGTGGAATAGCTAATTCTATCC